>JBGSHH010001042.1:0-12797 GCA_041752355.1 Pirellulaceae bacterium
CATTTGGCCAGCGATATTGATGTCGTGCTTTCCGGCATCAACGATGGTGGGAATTTGGGGGTCGATGTGTTTATGTCTGGCACCGTTGCCGCAGCGCGCGAAGCAGCGCTGTTCGGCAAACAGGCTCTCGCGATTTCACAATATCGTCGCCGGGGCAGCG
Source organism: Pirellulaceae bacterium (assembly GCA_041752355.1). Taxonomy (GTDB): domain Bacteria; phylum Planctomycetota; class Planctomycetia; order Pirellulales; family Pirellulaceae; genus JAEZGD01. Next base: position 161 of record JBGSHH010001042.1, read on the forward strand.
TATTTGATTCAGATCGCGCCGCCGATTGGGCGCGCGACGTGATCGCCACTCTTCTTACTCAAGCGCACGAACCTGCCACATTCTGGAATATCAATTTGCCGGATCCAGCAAAAGAAGGACAACCACCAGTAGTGAATTGTCATGTCGACGGGCGCCGGCTGCCTGTGGCGTTTGACCGCACCGAATCAAGATTCAAGTATCGCGGCAACTATCAAGCACGCGAACGAGGCGAAGGAAGTGATGTCGCCCACTGTTTTGCTGGCGCGATTACCGTGACGCAGATTCGACTGTCAGGCGCAGGCTAGGTGCCGCCGAGCCTCCGCCATAACAGTCGAACCTGCGCCCCGTTCCACGCTGACAGGGCCCATGTTTATCGCACCTTACGATGAGGGAGCGTCGCTACGGCCGTGTTGCCACGCGTGGGATGGTCGGAAAAATCCGACTCTGCCTCTTGACTTGCATGCAGCTCAAAATCATTCAACAACTGCAATTCACCACGCACGATGCGAACATCGTTGGGGGCCTCAATACCAATGGTCACACGATTACCGGCCACGCGGTGAATTACCACGCGGATGTTATCGCCAATTACCAACTGCTCGCCTACCTTGCGGCTCAAAACTAACATGTCAGTTTCCTCCATCCTTGAGATTGGGGTGTAAGCGCCAGTTGCGGCTAAACGACGCGATGCGTGCTAGCGAAACTGACACCTTGTTGGGTCTTTGGAACCCCCAGCGTAGAAGCCGCCCCCCAGCGCTAACTTCCGCAATGCCTCACCTACGCAGGCATCGTGCAATTGGTTCCACTTACTGTTTAGGTGGACGGAATGCAAAGACAATGCCGAAAGATTCGCAATTCGGGTGAATTTGTCTCAAGTTTCGTGCAAGTCGTCGTACCAACGAGTCTTAAGGCAAATTTTTGTTATTGCGGCATGCCGCATGCAGTACCGAAGGACCGCGAAATTGTCTCAATTTGAGATTCCCGTCTTGATTTGAGACGCTAGCTGTCGCAATTCCAACCACCTACACTGCGCACCCCTGCTGCATAAGCGACCACCTTGCTCGCGCAGCCGCCAGCTTGAGGGTCCCTTCTCGAACTGGTGGCAATCGTTCTGCGGATGACGTACCATCGATGGTTTCCAGCCGTCCGCGACGGAGATTCGTTCACATGCTTCGCTATGGACCTGCCTTAGGATTGATTGTCTTTTCGATACTCATCGCCGCCGCACTGGCCGATGACGCCACCGACAAATTGCTACGCGCAGCGAGTGACCAAGCGGAGCAAGGCGACTATGGCAATGCCGTCGATGCGCTGTCGACGGTTATCAAGCAAGAACCCGACCGGGCCATCGCCTACTATCTACGAGGCCGCTCGTACTACTGCCTTGGCAAGATGAAGGAATCGGTCGCCGATTTCGATCGCTATGTGCAGCTTGATCCCAAGGCCGAATCACGCCAATGGGAGCGCGGGATCGCGCTCTACCACGCCGGCGAGTATGAGCGGGGAGCGAAACAATTCGAGCTTTACCAGACCTATCACGATAACGACGTCGAGAATTCCACCTGGCGATATCTCTGCGTGGCGAAGTGGAAGAATGTGGAGGAAGCCAAGAAGACACTCCTGCCGATCAAGAACGACACCCGCGTGCCGATGATGCAGATTTATGATCTCTATGCAGGCAAGCTAACGCCGGAGGATGTCCTCAAAGCGGTCGAAAAGGATTCGCCCAACGAAAACGCTCGTGATGCGCGGCTGTTCTATGCGCATCTTTACATCGGCCTCTGGTACGAAGCCGCCGGTAAGACCGACCTCGCCGCCAAGCATGTGATCGAATCGGAGAAGCATAAGATCGGACACTACATGTGGGACGTGGCCCGGGTGCATAATGAGCTGCGGAAGAAATGACGAAGCACGAATGACCAATGTCCAATGAGCAAACCTGAACCCAAACCGATTGACCCCGCACACCTCCGCGAATTGGCCCTGGCGGTCGTCGCCGAGGATCGCTTTCCGCAACTGGCGTCGATCGATGGCGATCAGCCACGGTTGCGACCAGTCTCGCCGGTGAAGACCGATGGCTTCACGATCTACGTCGCCAACTTGCGGATGTATCACAAGACAGTCGAGATCGCCGCCAATCCCAAAGTGGAGTTGTGCTACGTCGATAAGGGGCACAACCAAGTCCGCATCACCGGTGTGGCCGAAGTGGTCACCGCCCGCGAGATCTTGGAAGAGATTTGGGCCGCCAACCCCCTGCTCCGCCAGTATCTCGGAACCATCGATAACCCCGCCTTGATTGTGTATCGCATCAAACCGGTGCAAGTGCGGTATATGCAGGAGTGGAGCCTTCATTATTTCGATTTCACGTCTGAGCCCGACCAATGAGAGCGATCTTTATGAAGTCGGTCCAAAAGTTGCAAGACCAGTACAACCAGGGGCGGTTGACCGCTACGGAAGCCGCATTGTTTGTGGCGTGTTCTTTAGATGAAATCAATGTGAACGATCTTCAACAGCTTTGTCCAGAATTGAAAACTACGTTCCGAGAGATCATTGATTCGACACTTCGCGGGGGACGAAACACTTCCGATCAATACCCAACACCACTGCAACTTCAATTAGCTGCGAATTGGCTACGGAAAAATCCATAGCACGTTAAGTCGCTAAGCAGCGTCCCTGCGATCGAAAACATGGAATCTCAACATCGGAAACAGTGCGGTACACAAATCAATGACTTGGGCACTCAACCATTAAGACGTATCACTGGAGATTGACGACGCATGAGATGTTTCCTCGTCATATTAATGTTGTTTGCGAGGAGCTTTTGTCCTTGCCTCGCTGCCGCTGAGCAACCCAACATCATCGTGATCCTGGCCGACGATATTGGCTATCACGACCTGAGTTGCTACGGCGCGACAAAGACGCAAACGCCGCAACTCGATCGTTTAGCGAAGGAGGGGACGCGGTTCACCGATGCGCATTCGCCATCGAGTGTGTGCACGCCGACACGTTATGCGTTTCTCACAGGCCAATATGCGTGGAGGCATGCGCCGGGGAGCGGCATCATGAGTGGCGTGACGCCGCTCTGCATTCCGGTCGATCGCCCCACCATCGCCTCCACGCTCAAGAGCGCAGGCTACAAAACAGGCGTCGTTGGCAAGTGGCATTTGGGACTGGGTGAAAAAGGGGAGACCAACTACAACACCGACCTCAAGCCTGGCCCGCTGGAAATTGGTTTTGACTATGCGTTTCTGATGCCTGCCACAGGCGATCGCGTGCCAACGGTATACGTCGAGAATCATCGCGTGATCAACCTCGCCCCCAACGATCCACTGGAACTGAGCTACAAGAAGCAAGTCGGCGACGAGCCCACCGGCCTAGAGAATCCCGATCTGCTCACGAATCAACGCCCCAGCCACGGCCACAACAACACCATCATTAACGGCATCAGCCGCATTGGCTGGATGGCCGGCGGCAAGTCGGCGCGGTGGGTCGATGAAGACATGGCCGATCTGTTCGCTAAGCAAGCCGTAGCGTTTATTGAGGATTCCAAGGATAAACCGTTCTTCCTGTTCTTCTCGACGCACGATATTCACGTGCCGCGCGTGCCGCACAAGCGTTTTCAGGGGACCAGCCAAGGTGCCAAGCGCGGCGACGCGGTCCATCAACTCGATTTTCAAGTGGGCGAAGTGCTCAAGGCGCTCGATCGTTTGAAATTGACCGACAACACACTGGTGATATTCACCAGCGACAACGGCGGCGTGATTGACGATGGCTATCAGGACGGCGCGGATGTCGCCTACAAAGACAAATCGCCGAACTTTCCCCTGCGCGGCTTCAAAGGGCAACTCCTGGAAGGTGGTCATCGCGTCCCCTTTTTGGCGCGTTGGCCGGGGCATGTGAGAGTGGGCGCGACTTCAGGCGAACTGATTTGCCACGTCGATTTATTCGCGACTACCGCCGCGCTCGTCGGCGCGAAACTCGCTGATAACGCCGCGTCTGACAGCCTGAACATGTTGGCGGCACTGCAAGGCACAGGCGTTGGCCGCGACCATTTGATTCATCACAACAACGGTCCCAACGGCGCGCTCGCATTGCGGCAAGGGGATTGGAAGTATATCGGTGGTATGGTGGGGCAAAAACCCAATACCGACAAGAAGAAAGCGCGCCCTGGTGCCGGCGGAGCCTATGCGGCCATCGCGCCGGGGACGCTGTTCAATCTCAAGGAAGACCCCGGCGAGACCAAGGACTTTTCGGGTGAGCATCCCGAAGTTGCTCACAAAATGGCCGAGCGGTTGGAGAAGATGCGCGCCGAGGAGAGAACGCGGCCATAGGTGCGAATGGCCTTCGCTTCCAGCTATACTGCGCATCGGTGATTCCTCGTGGTGATGCTTGGGAGGTGATGCGATGCGCTGGTTCTCGACGCTATTGTTGTTCGCTAGTTGCTTGGTCACTTCGTGGCTTCCCGCTGCCGAAGTGACCTGGAAGATGCACACCATCAACGCGCAGAGTGAGTTCCCCGCCTGCGCGGCTTTCGATGTTGATCATGATGGCGACGTCGACATCTATAGCGGCGGTTGGTGGTACGAAGCGCCCGAGTGGCAGAAGCACAAGGTCCGCGACGTCGAGGTCATTCGCGGGCGGTTCGACGATTACAGCAATCAGCCGATGGACTGCAACGGCGACGGCTGGATCGACATCATCAGCATCAACTACCGCAGCGAAACGATCTACTGGATCGAACACCCCGGCAAGAATCTCGGCGAGCAAGACTGGGTCGCCCACGTCATCGACAAGCCCGGCCCCAGCGAGACCGGCCGTTTACATGACATCGACGGCGACGGCGATTTGGATATCTTGCCTAACGGGACGGCCTACGCGGCGTGGTATGAGTTCAAGCCGGAGAAGAAAGATGATGGCACGCTGGAGCCGAAGTGGGTGAAGCATGATTTGCCGAAAGAAGCGGCGGGCCATGGGATTGGGTTTCGACGTGGCACGGTCTTCTATCCGCATCCTAACAAGGACCCCGGCGCGGAGATCGTCGTACCCCAACACATTCTCTTCAAGCTCGATTCATCAAATGTCGACTTCGTCGGAGAAGGTCGCACAGATCCGATAGAAATCCATCGTGACGCGAGCGTACCGATTCTATTCAACGCTTGGACGGAACCCGACGAGCACGACATCGTGTGGGGCCGTGGACATCGCACCGGCGTCTATTGGTCTCGAAGGGGGATCAGCAAATTCCAATCTTGGACATTGAACCCCATCGATACCTCCTGGTCGCAATGCCACGCGCCACTGCTGGCGGACATCGACAACGATGGCGCGCTCGATCTGGTAGCGGGCAAACGATATATGGGTCACGAAGGAAAGGATCCCGGCGAATATGATCCACTCGTGATTTACTGGTATCGCTACGATAAAGCGAAGCAGACCTGGCAGCGCAACAACGTACAAGAGAATGGTCCGGCAGGCATGGATCTCGATCCGGCGGCGGCCGATATCGATGGCGATGGGGATACGGATCTGATCGCGCCGAGTCGTCATGGCCTGTTTCTGTTTGAGAATCTGTTAGTTAACAAACTCGACGCAAAGCCGATCATTTGGAACAGCGCCAAAGCCATTGATGCTTATGTTGATCATTCGAAGCTGCTCGTATACGCGACGGAAGTAGGCGACCTTCGACCCGCGAAAACGCCTCTGGAATGGGCGCAACGTCGCTGGCATGTCTTGCGCTCGATGGAAGAAGTGATGGGAAAGTTGCCATCGTCGACATCGCGCTCGCCGCTGAAGGTTGAATGGGACAATAAGACCATCGCCTACGCGAAGTATGGTCTTATCACCGCTAAGATTCAGTGCCGTGCCGATGATCCGGCTCCACTGACCATTACGCTGCTCATTCCGACCGAAGTGATGAAAGTTGGCAGCAAGCCTGCCGCTGCCATGCTCTGCTTGCACCCCACTTCCATTCCACACGGCAAGAAGCTCGTCACAGGCGAGGAAGAGAAACCTAATCGCGCCTACGCGCACGAACTGGCTGAGCGCGGTTACGTCTGCATTTGCCCGGACTACCCCACCATGGGCGAAAGTCCGTTCGATCTGAAGACGACGCACAAGCATTACGACTGCGGCACCATGAAAGCGATTTGGGATAATGTCCGCTGTCTTGATCTGCTGGAATCGCTGCCTTACGTCGATCCCGATCGCATCGGCGTCATCGGGCATTCGCTGGGCGGGCACAATGGCATGTTCACGGCGTGCTTCGATCAGCGGATCAAGTGCGTGGTGACGAGCTGCGGCTTCACGCCGTTTCACGATTACTATGGCGGCAAACTCGATGGCTGGGCGCAGGATCGCTACATTCCGCGGATTCGCACGGTGTATGAGAACAACCCGGATAAGATGCCATTCGATTTTTACGAAGTCCTCGGCGCGATTGCCCCGCGACCGATCTTCATCAACGCCCCGCTGCACGACGACAACTTCGATGTCGGCGGCGTGAAGAAGGCGGTGCTCGAAGCGAACAAAGTGTATGATCTGCTCGGCAAGAAAGATGGTATTACGGTGCGTTATCCCGATTGCCAGCACGATTTCCCCGAGGATGTTCGCGCGGAAGTTTACGACTGGCTGGATAATCAGTTGAAGTGATGGGTAGCGAGGAAGGGGCTAACCACCGAGTCACAGAGGGCACAGAGCAAGAAGAAGGCAGGTAAGAAGACCAAGTTGGCATGTTGAAAACAAAACCTTTCCTTTGCTTTGTATTTTCTCTGTGCCCTCTGTGACTCGGTGGTTAGCCCCGCATTTTCGAAATGCGACAGCCCCGCACAGCGCGCGTGACAAGGTGGCGCGCTGCACATGACTGATCGCTGCTTTTCCGCCCATTTACATGCGGCCTCTGTTTTGCACTATAAATAAATGGTTCATCACGCACATAAGCATAAAGGCGGCAGCCATGATTAAGTCGATGTTGGTTGGTCTTGATGAGTCGGAGTTCAGCGCGGCGGCGGTCGATCTGGGCATCACCTGGGCCGAGCGTTTTAACGCCTTGCTCACTGGTGTGGCGATTGTGTACGAGCCGTTGTTTCGCGACAGCACGCCCGCAGACAAACTCGCGCCGAGTTATAAATCGGCCTACGAACGGCTGGTGTTCGAAGCCCGCGATCGTTGCGAGCGTTTGCTCTCTAAATTCGCCCAGCAGTGCAGCGCCGCGCAGGTGAAGCACAAACAGCTCGAAGACGAAGGCTTGCCGATCGAGAAGATCAAACTCGAAGCCCAGTGCTACGATGTGATTTTGCTGGGCCAAGAGACGCACTTCGCCTTTGAAGCAGGCACGAAAGCCTGTAAGACACTGCAGAAGCTGTTGCACGATCCACCGCGCCCTGTTGTGGCGGTACCGAAGCAGCGCCTACCGGGGAGTGGCGTGCTGGTGGCTTATGACGGGAGCGTGGCCGCCGCGCGCACGTTGCATTCGTTCGTGCATACCGGTCTGGCGAACGAGGGTCCCGTACACGTACTGGCGATCGATCCGGATGACTCGGTTAATGCGGCCAAGATCGCGCAACGGGCGTGCGAGTTTCTCGAAAGCCACGGGCTAAAGACGCACAACATCCACCTGCAAAGCCAAGATGCGCCGAGCCAGATCATTCTGGACGAGGCGCTGAGTCGGGGCGTGGAGATGATTGTGATGGGTGCTTATGGCCATCAAGGACTTGCCGAATGGTTGTTTGGCTCGACGACCAAACACATGCTGCAGAAAGCACCAGTGCCACTGTTCTTGTATCACTAGGCGAGAAAGGCCAGAGATCAAGGCACTGCCAAGCTGGCAGCAACTTGCAGGCGGCACCGAATATTGATCACTATTTTCACATTAACTATTGACAACATATCACTGACATGTTAGAATTGCGGGTTGGTGTGAATGGATCACCCAGGATGCATCTCGAGTTGGGGAAGGTCGCCAGTGGGGGCCAAGGCGAACGTCTCGCAATTCACCTCCTGGCCGAAGATCGCAATTGTGAAAATCGTTGAACACAAATTAAACTTTTACAAGAGCTAGCAGCGTGATGAATAACTTGGCTATAAAACTTAAGTCATTATAAAACAATGACTTGCGACAAGCAGTCTAGTTTTTTCAATACGCAACTAGGTCTTGTAGGTGTCTCGCCGGATGCCCCTCCGAATGAGGGCAAAAGCCTCGCTTACGCTTCGGGTTAGTGCAAAACAGTGCCTCGCTAACGCTTCGGGTTAGTGTAAATGACTCTGCCCTCGCTCGCGTGGCGAGCTGGTTATTCGTGGACCATCCACCTAGGAACCAATCATGCAACGCCGCGATTTTCTCTACGCAGGTACTTCGTCCGCCGTACTATCGGCGCTCGCGACCCAAGCCGCGGCACAACAGCGAACGGTTGCGGCGAACGATAAAGTCGCCGTGTGCGTGATGGGGGTGAAAGGGCGAGGCAACTCGCTCCTGGAAACGTTCAGCAGTTTGCCCGATGTGGAAGTTAAGTACATCTGCGATCTCGATCCCACAGTGCTTGGCCAACGGATGGAACAGGTAACCAAAAAGGGGACACATCGTCCGCAAGGAATCAAAGACTTCCGCACGGCGATCGACGACAAGACCATCGATGCTTTCGTGATCGGTACCCCCGACCATTGGCACGCGCTGCCGACGATTTATGCTTGCCAGGCAGGCAAGGATGTTTACGTCGAAAAGCCCGACGGGCATAACGTGCTGGAAGGCCGGACGATGGTCGCTGCCCAACAGAAGCACAAGCGCATCGTGCAGATGGGAACGCAAGCTCGTAGCGGTCCGCATATCCTGGCGGCGATGGAGTATCTAGCGGCGGGACATCTAGGCAAAGTGCGCTTTGCCAAAGCCTGGGAGAGTTCGCGGCAAGGCTCAATTGGCAATCCGCCTGATAGCGATCCGCCGGCCGGTGTCGACTATGACATGTGGCTGGGTTCAGCCCCCAAACGCCCGTTCAATGTGCGGCGGTTTCACGGCAATTGGCGGTGGTTCTTCGATTACGGCACAGGCGATTTGGGCAACGACGGCGTGCATCGTTTGGACATCGCGCGCTGGGGACTCGCCACGGCGGTGGCCGCTCAGAAGGAAACTCTGCCAGCGATTCCCCAGAGCATCGCATCGCTGGGTGGTAAGTATTATTTCGACGACATGCAGGAGTGGCCTGATACGCAGATGGTGACGTATGACTATGGTGGCTGGCTATTGACGTATGAGATGCGCGTCTGGTCGGCCTATCCGCTGCATGAAGAACCCGAAGGCGCGGCGATCTTGGGGGATGCCGGTTCGATGATCATTGGCAATAGTCGTTGGCGCGCCTTCGATGCGCGCGGAAAACTGGTGAAGGAGGAAGCAGGCCAGTACCATGATGTTGGTCACGCCCAAAACTTCATCGATTGCCTGCGCTCCCGCCAAGCGCCGGCTGCCGATCTAGCGACGATAGGACATCCGTCGAGTTTGCTCTGTCATCTGGGCAATATCGCGTGGCGCGCGGGGCGGACAGTCCATTTCGATGCCGCGAAGTATACGATTGCTGGCGACGCCGAGGCAGACAAGCTGCTTACGCGCCCCGAGTATCGTCAACCTTGGGAATTGCCTGTGGTGTGAATGAGTGTTAATGTGCGATTCGTTTCCCGGTAGACTGATACGCAGCACTCTCTTTCGCCAGGCAATGATGTCACTGTTAACCGCCCACACGCTAACGATCTCCATCGCTGCGCCGCGAGTGGTCGTTTGTAGTTACGTGGCAAATGTCGAAAACCTGCCTCGCTGGGCGAGTGCCTTTTGTAAGACGGTGCGGAAGCGCGGCGAACGTTGGGAAGTGGAGTCGCCGCAAGGCTGGGTGGGAATTGAATTCGTGCCGGCGAATGAACATGGCGTGCTCGATCACGTTGTCACACTCTCGCCGGAGACGCGCGTGCAGGTGCCCATGCGCGTCGTCGACAATGGCTCCGGCAGTGAAATCATCTTCACGCTCTTTCAATCGCCCGGCATGAGCGATGAAGATTTTCGCCGCGATGTCGCGATGGTGACGTCGGATTTGCACACACTCAAGATGCTGCTGGAGGCTCCGCAACTCGCGTGAATTCGTATTCAGCACCCCTGCCCTACATCGCCGTCATCAAGCCTGTGCGAGAAATCTCGCTGATGGGCTGGGCCGACTTATCTTACTGGCGCGAGAAGTTGGCGGCGGAAGAACTTACGCCGGTCGAATTCGATGGCCGAGCGCAGCTATTGATCAGCTCGATTGCGTCGCGTTTCATGGGCTTGCCGTTTCGGGAACTGATTGTCGCAGTGACGGTTCATTCGCTGATCCAGCCTGCGCCGCAGCATGGCGTTTTTCTGGTACATGCGTTCAATTCGTCACGCTTACTCGGCTGGTGCGAACGCAAGATGTTCAGCACGCCGTATTATTACGGCCATATCGAGAACGTTGTGGGACCGCCGGCAGCAATCGAACTGCGCAGCGGCCAGCAACCGCTTTTGAAGGCCAGCATGGCCAGTGCGCCAACAGCTAGTCGGTGCCAACCCGAAGGCTGGGCCGGACCGATCTTTCTACCGAGTCCGGCTGGGGTAGCGTCGGATCGTCGGCAGGTCTTCTTCGCCGATCTGCAAGGCGAAACGACAGCGTATCCCTATCGGCCGGAACGCGACCAATTTGTGGTGCAGAGATCCCTGGAGTGGCCGGTCTTCGACTGGCTGCGCGAGTCCGAGTTTGTCGGCTACGAATGGACGCTCCGAGCGAACGCCACTCACTCGCGCACCAAAACCATCCGCCTCGTCGCTGCCATGTCGCCTGCTTAAGAATCAGGCGATTCTCGCCTTAAGGCTGTGCAGGAGTAAAACACTCGCAAATTGCAGGCGATACACTGCGCTCTGCGCGGTTCGCCGCAAGTCATTGCCGTAACAAGCCTTAACGGCTTTCCACCTGTGCAAATCCGCCGCCTCTCCCATTGCGGCTCAAAACTTGAACTAGGGATAGACGGGTGTTGTTTCTCCCGTGTGTTCATGGGGGCCAATGTTACATAAAGCGGTGGTTGCATGACACGGATGATTCTGGGGACGGTTCTGATGCTGGCTTGTGGCGCACCGGCCATAAGTGCCGAGAGCGAATACGTCATTAGCCACACGCCCAGTTCAAAGACGACTTATTGGCGTAAGAGCGAATCCTCTAACTTTTTCATCCATGCCACATCCGATGAAGCCACGCGGGCCAAGGTCGCGCGGACGTGCGAAAAGCTGCGGAAGCAACTTACCACAAAGTGGTTCGGCGACAATTTAGAAGCTTGGGAACGGAAGTGTCACGTGGTGTTGCATCGCACCAAATCGACCTATCAACAAGCGGTTGGGGATGCCGTGGCCAATACGAGCGGTTCAACGTGGATCGAATTCGACAAACGCAACAAAACGCTTGTCACTCTGCGGCGGATTGATTTGCTCTGCGACAAAGTGGCCGACGATCTCACCGCGCTGCCTCACGAACTGACTCACGCTCTCTTGGCCGATTGGTTCGAGGATCAGCAGCCTCCCCGTTGGCTCGATGAAGGGATCGCCGTGCTGAACGATCCCGTCGCCAAGCAAGCATTGCATCTTCGCGACTTGCGCAATGCTTACTACAACCACACTAGTTTTCGGATATTGGAACTGTTGCAACTCGAAGATCACCCGCGACAAGATCGCATTCCCGCCTTTTATGGCCAAAGCCTGGCGCTGGTCCAATTCTTGATCGAGCGCGAATCACCTGACAAATTGTTGAAATTCGTTGCCCGTTCGCATACCGTCGGCCATGACTCCGCCTTGCGCGAAATCTACGATATCGATGGGATTGCCGCGTTAGAGCATCTCTGGCAAATGCACTACGACGCGCTGGCGAGTAGGTAGAACGTACTCATCACGCTCCACGGGATAAGTACTCTATGCCGCCGATTTCAGCGGGCCCTTGGGAGTCCGCAATCTGAAGAGCCCAAAGATATCCGATTGCGATAGTCCGGCACTGGATGGTGTACCCGTTTCGGACAGCACTGTCTCGAACAATTCGCGTTTGCGCTGTAGCACTTCGTTGATGCGTTGCTCAATCGTATCCGTGGCGAGCATTCGTGTCACCGTAACGGGTCCAGCGGCACCGATGCGATGCGCGCGATTGATCGCCTGATCCTCCACGGCCGGGTTCCACCAGCGATCGAAAAGAAACACGTAGCCGCAGAACTGCAAATTCAGTCCCACCGCGCCGGCACCATAGCTCATCAAGATCACACTGTGCTTCTTGTCTTCTTTAAAGCGCTTGATCACGTCGTCGCGCTTGTTGGATGGAATTTTGCCATGGTATTCCAGCGGATGAAAGCGTTTCAGTTTTGCGCGCATCTTCTCAATGGCGCTCACCCATTGGCTAAACACTATCGCCTTTTGACCACTGGCGGCGACCTCCTCCAGATCGGCCTCGAGACGTTCGAGTTTGGCGCTGGCGCCGGTGGCGGGGTCAAAGTTGCAGATCTGTTTCAACCGCAGCACAAGTTCAAACACGTGCTGAATAGTAATCCCCTCACCCATCTCGTCGAGGTGCAAAATTCCGTCATCTTCCGCCGCCTGATACGTCGAACGCTGCTCAGGCGT
>JBGSHH010001043.1:0-28637 GCA_041752355.1 Pirellulaceae bacterium
ACTTAGCAGCGCTTCAATTTCATTTTGGCCTAGGGTGGAGTCATCGACCGGCGGCTTGGTGGCTGCCGCGGCGGCCGGCTTGGCCGGAGTGGCTTGCGACATGCGCAGCAACTCCTCGATTTCGTCTTGGCCGATTTGTTCGGAGTCGTCCGCCATCGGAATCCTTTCCGACCTGAATCAAAGAATCGTCTCGATTACTGCTCGACGAAGGAGAAATCGCTGAACACGACGTTCTGCAAATACTCTTTGCCGAGAAGCCGGTTGGTTTTCTCTAATATCTTCCGTTTAATCAAGGTCAATCCGGGGTCGGTGAGGTCACCAATTTCCGAATTGCGTACTGTGACGATCACTTGTTCGCGAATCCGATGTTGAGTGCTAGCGTAGATGGCGTCGAAATCCGCTTCATCCGCTTCAGTAATGGTGGCGAAGAGATGAAAGTCAATGCGCAACGTGGTATTGGCCGCTGGTTGATAGGCGGTGACACCAAATTGGCCTAGATCCTTTTCCTTGTTCTTGGTTTGGTCCCCCAGCGCGCCGCTAGCGGGATCATCAGGATCAGCCTTGGTTTGGATTTTCTCCGCGACCTTGGCTTCGGCGATGTCTTCGATCTTTTGTTGCGATGGAATCAAGAAGAACGCGACACCGCATTCCACGACTACCACCAGCGCCATAAAGACGCCCAGCACGATCTTGTTCATGACAATGTTCTTTCGTCGCCAGCGACGTTTCGATCGCTAGCACTCGGCGAAAGCATCCCTGCCAGAAACTTCGATCCCCCATGTAGCCATCCGCGCTACACAGTCACTACGACCCAGGCTGCGTGAATTGTTGCTCACGCTCCTCGGCGGTACCGGATAAATCACCGGCAACTTCTTCGAGCAAATATAGCTCCACTCTGGGGTTCTCGCGCATTTTTAGCGGATCGACCCCTAAATGCATCGGTTCATTCGGACCAGCCACACTTAGCCGGATGCGGGCGGGTTCGATTTTGAACTCGTCGACCAGATATCGCATCACGGCGCGACCGCGCTGATAGGCCAATTCCCAATTATCGTTATATTTGGATCCCGCCTCGATCGGACGAAGTCCCGAGTGTCCTCGGATCTCGATCATCTGGGGCTTACCCGCCATCAAGCCTGCTTGCTGGCGTAATTCATCGCGCGCTTGCTCGTTGAGTTCGGCGGAGCCTTCCGGAAAGAAGATGGTGGTGCCAATCGCGGTTTGTGAGCCGGGGCGGATCATACGGACGCGCGGAAATTCCCCATTCACTTGTGGCGACTTGTCGCCCCCTTGCATGGCGTCACGGCGTTTCGAGCGGCCTTGGGCCGCCCCTTTGGCGACAGAAGTTTGCCGCGCCATTACGCCGCCATTGGTATAGCTGAGCTTCGAGAGATCCTTGCCGAACTGCTTCTGTAGTTGTTCGACCAGCGCGTTGAATTTGTCGTCCTTTTTGGGTTCGCTGAAGGAAACCAGCATGATGAAGAAGGTCAGCAACAGCGACATCATATCACCGAAGCTCACGACCCATTCCGGCACGCCAATCGGAGGTTCTTCAGGTATGGCCATAGTTATTTCGCGTCCTGTCCCTTGCGCAGTTTCGGCGGCAAATAGGTACTGAGTTTTTGTTCGATCACGCGCGGGTTCTCACCTGACTGAATCGCCATTACGCCGCGCAGAATGATCTCGCGGGCGATCATTTCATTGCGCGTGACCGCCGACAACTTCTCGGAAAACGGCAAGAACATCGCGTTGGAAAGTACAGCACCGTACAGTGTCGTAATGAGTGCCACCGCCATGCCGCCGCCGATCGCCGCTGGATCGGACATATTGCCGAGCATGATGATCAACCCCATCAGCGTGCCGATCATGCCAAAGGCGGGACCGAAGCGACCAACCTGATCGACCAAACCTTTGCCATCCTTATGTCGGATGGCGACCGAATCGATATCGGTCTTCATAATGTCTTCGATAACTTCCGGTCGCGTCCCGTCGACGGCCATTTGAATGCCGAGTTTGATAAAGGGATTGGTGATTTCGCCGAGTCGCGATTCGAGTGCCAGCAAGCCTTCGCGTCGCGCGGTTTCGGCTAAGCTGACCATTTGCGTGATGACTTCGGCATTGTTGATCGGCTTATTGAAAAAGACCTTGAGCAGCACCTTGGGGAGATTGAGGACGTTCTTCAGCGAGAAGCACATCATCAATGCGCCGGTTGTGCCACCGAACACCATCAGCACCGATGCCGTATCCCAGAATGACACGAAGCTACCGCCGCCCATGATGATGGACACCGCCATCATGATGAATGCAAGGATGAGTCCGATGACCGACGCAATATCCATATAGCGAGCTCAGAGCGATCTTCTTCGCATAGTGCGAAAGTTAGGCAGCAGTACGTTTAGGCGCGGGAATCAAGTTCTTGTGTTGCTGATATTCAATCGTCCGTTCGACCACTTGGTCCATCGTTTCCAACACCACTACACGCTCGCCTGACAACAGCGTGATGAAGGTATCAGGTCGCGATTCGATGTAGCGAATTAATTCGGCATTCAGGATAAACGGCTCTTTGTTGATGCGCGTCAAACGAATCACGGCCATTTCCTCCTGTTTCAGGGGGTCCCACTGTAACCGAAGTCACAGCGGGACATTGGGATAACATAGATTACACATCTCGAAATCGACGCCGCGAAACACTCGTTCGCGGCCTACTTCATTAAATTCCTACGACGCTGAGGATGTGTGGATTCCCCTCGCCGCCTCGCTGGTACTCATTATTACGGTTGTGAGCAGGGTAATGATTTTAACGCCGCAGGTTGAGCAGCTCGTCGAGCAACTGCTGGGCAGTGGCGATCACGCGCGAGTTGCCTCGGTACTGTGTCGTGGCCAATACCAGGTCGATCAGGTTCTTGCCGATGTCGGTGTTGGAGAGCTCTACCGCGCCAGCGACGAGCGAACCGATGCCATCGTCGCCTGGGCTACCTTGGATGGGCAAACCCGAGTTCACGCCTTGCGAAAACAAGTTTTGCCCCTTCTGTTCCAAACCGGCTGGGTTGGCGAAGCGCGCGAGGCGAATCTGTCCCAGGTCGCGTGTTACACCGTTACTGAAGACGCCGCGAATGACGCCATCTTCACCGACGATATAGCTCGACAACTTACCAGCCGCCGAACCGTCTTGTCGAGAAGCTGCCAGCGTGCTCTTATCGGCCGCCAGGCCGGAGATCTTGGAGAAGTCGAGTACGAACTCCAAGGGCGTTTGCGATGGCACATTGCGGCGTTCGATGGAAACGGTGTTATTCGTGGTCGAGATTAATTTGCCTTCGCCATCAAAGGTGACCAGGCCGGTGCCCACAGTGATACCCTCGCCTGAAATCGGATCGTTCTCTTTGGAATCGGCGAACCAACGGTAAGTGGTGGAGTCGCCATCGCGGGATTGCAGGACGGTGGTTAGTCGCACATCCAGCGGGAAGCCAAGCGAATCGTACACGACGAAGTCCGCCACTGCCGATTGGCCTGCAGCTTGTTGCACGCTGCCAAACGACAGATTGGGATTGGACACATCCCCCGACGCATTCGTCAATTGGAATGCCGACAAGCCGATCGCCAACGCGTTATCGACACCGTTATTAGAAACGAAGCGAATCTTGCCTCCGTTGATCGTCGCCCCCGCCGAGAGAACCGATGTTTCGCCGGGGATGTTGTTGACGGAACCAGGAATGGGATGTTGCGGATCGTTGAGCGAATCTTGCACACCCATGGCGTCGTTCATGAAGTCGATCAAATCTTGCAACGTGGTATCGGCCGCAACCGTGAACTCTTTGCGATCGAGCGCGCGGCCACCTTTACGGCCTTGAAAGGAGAGCACGCCTTCTTCATAGACTTGCACGTAGTCGAGTCCGTCGCGACGCAACACATTGGTAAGCAAGGTATTGGAGGCTAGCTTGGGACCGTCGAGATCAACCTTTTTGTTGGTAATGATACTGAGGTCGGAGATCTCCGTATCGGTTTTGCTGTCGGTATAGTCCTGGCCGGGGTCGACTTCATCAACCAGATAATACTGTCCAGCGTCACTCGACAGGTTGCGATAGATGCGAATTTTGTCATAGGCGGGGATACCTGGACCGGTGGGAATATCCGGCAGATTTTCAAGATGTACGCGGCCATTGACAACGTTGATCGGCCCCAGGGGTTCCGATGGTCGGCTTTCCTCGATGCCCGCGCGCGCGAACGTTATGAGGTAGGTGTAGTTGCCGTTGAGTTGGGTGGCGTCGAGGGGCGTAGCGGAGAGGGCGACACTGTTGTCGTCGACGTAGCTGCCGCCGGTGGCGGCGGTATCGAGTAAGAAAAAGCTGCTGCCGCCCGCGGTCGTGCGATAGATGTTGACGCTGCTGTACTCGCCACCTGCCGCAGGCAAGTTGTTGAGCGTGATAGTGTTATTCGCCGCCGCATCACCGACTGGAACCGTGACCACCATTTCCGGAGTCGGGACGCTCTCATGGCCGGTGGCGTCCACGAATGCAAAGCGATAACGATAAACGGCACCTTCCGCATGCGTGCCACCAGCTCCCTCCGTATGCGCGACGGTGACACCGGCCGTTGTCGGTGTAGCGGCGACATTGATGGAGGTGGCAGGGGTCACGGTAGCGGAATTGGTGATGTCGGGGCGCGGGATCAACGCGTCGCCAAGGATCGCGCTTTCAATGACTTCAGCCGTGTCAGCGATATCGCCGCTGGGGGTCAACGTGCCTTCCAGATAGACATTACGCGTCGCTTGAGCGACGGCCGCAGCACCCAGCGGAATCGTTAATGGCACTAATTCCGTGCTTTGGATTTGATATGAGTCATCGACACCGAATCCTAATAAGCGATTGCCCGTGATGTTCACCAATTCGTTTTGTGAGTTGGTCTTAAAAATGCCATTTCGGGTATAGAATTGTTCGCCGCTGGCACCCTCCACCATAAAGAAGCCGTCGCCTTGAATAGCGAGGTCGGAGGGATTGGAACTGATCTCAATTGTACCTTGCGTGAAGTCCGGTGTGATTTCGGCGACTTGCGTACCTAAGCCGGTCTGGCGCGGATTGGTGCCACCGGAGTTTCCCGTTGGCGCGGAACCGAGCCCTTTCGTTTGCAGAAACTGTGTGGCGAAGACCGCTTCGGAAGCTTTGAAGCCCACGGTCTGCGAGTTCGCCAGATTGTTGCCGACTACGTCCACCGTGGTTTCGGCGGCGGTCAAGCCCGTGAGCGCGGTGGAGAGTGCGGATGCTAAACCCATAACGTTACCTCATATCTCTGTATTGCGATTAATCAGTTTAAGGATCGGACACTGCAGCGAGATCGCTTCCGCAGGAATTTATTGCGGCAGAATCTCGCGAATATTGTTGAGATCGATACTGTTCTCACCGACGTGGACGCGCAAGCGACGCGTCCCCTTGCCGTCTTCCGTCGTTACCACAGAGACGCGATCAACAATGCCCACAACGTCCTTAGAGTCGTCGGTGAGGGCATGAACTTCTTTGCCAATGAGGCCGCTCGCGGTGGTCAGATTCTGGCCGGTTAACACCGCGTCGAGGGTGCCGGAAAGCTTGTCGTTGGATGAGATTTGTCGCAGTTGATTGATCTGCTCCAACATCTGTGCGTTATCCATTGGATTCAGTGGATCTTGATTCTGTAGTTCCGCAATCATCAATTTTAAGAACTGATCAATTTCCAGATCTTGCAGGCTATTGCCTTGCGACTTACCGGTGGAATTGGAAGTTGCAGTCGTTCCGGTGCCGGAAGTGGAAGGGATTTGCGACATAGGGATGATCCTGGTTTTCAAAGTGGCGAGTCGTCGCCGAAATGTTTTGAGTGCTAGACGGTGACGTTCAAGCGACCATCGTTGGGCCGTGCGCGGGGCGTACTTTCGCTGGCTGAAGTGTCGTCAGTTGTTGGGGAGTTGGCGACGAAACTCCGCAGAGGCGAACGTGGTGAAGAACGTTGCTGCTGATCCTGAGGTGAGTTTTGCTGCCCCGTCGGTTGGCGATCCATCAAGTCGACATCGAAGCGCTCGACATGAATCCCCTGCTCCGCCAAACGATCTTTGAGTGCGGGGAGGTTATCGAGTAGGACGGCTTTGGCCATCGGGCTTTCAGCCTCTAAGCGCGCGGTCATCACGCCAGATTCCAACTTCACTTCCAGTCGTAATGCGCCGAGTTCAGGCGGACTTAGTCGCAAACGTAGCTCGCCCCCACGACTTTGGGCCGCTTGGAAGGCTTTCGCAACTCGTTGGATCAATCGTGCTTGCTCGGCCGTTGTCACCGCTGGACCACCACTACCCTGGCCACCATTGCTGCTGCGCGATGCCGCACGTGCCAGAAGATGCTCAGGCAAGCGACCGGATGCCGTGACGTTCTCCGTGGAACCATGGGGCGCAGGGGCATTGGTTGGCGCTGTTGTTTGAACTGCGGAAGCATCGACGGACGCGGCCAGATCGGCGGTACTGTTGGCTGCATCCGCAATCGTAGATGGTATGTTGGCTGAACTTGGTGACATCATCGCATCTTGCAGATCCGTCTTGCTCGTCGGATCCTTAGTGGCGACAGGCTCGCTTTTATCTTGTGGCTTTGTACGCTCGCGTTTGGTATCGCGACCTTTAGCGTCCACCGACGCCTCTAAGGCGTTACTTTGAACGACGGCTTCTTCGGCCTGTGTTTTGGTTTCCTGAGCGGCGACCTCGCCCTCGGCGTCGGAATCTGGCTTTAATCGTCCGTTCCTGGCTGAATGAAGTTTATGCTGTCCCACGACTTCGCCGTCACCCTCTGCGACGATGGCATCGTTCGGCACGTTTGGCACCACGACTTCGACATTGGTCTGATTGAGATCGGCGTTGATTTCTGTGTTTTCCTCGGCTGTTTCGGATGACGCAATGTCGTGGGATTCGTCACGAACTTTCGCCACGCGTTGATTCTTGGCGTTGGCGTTGGCGTTGGCGAGCGCGGTCGCAACTTTTGCATCCTCCTTTGGTTCTTTCGCGGCGTCTTCATCGCTCGCAATTTGGCTCGCCGGATCATTCGTGGCGACCAATTGTTCTACCGCTTCTAACTGAGCGGTGAACGCGGCATCCGCTTGAATTACCGATGCATCCATTGTTTCGGCGTCATCGTCGCGATCTTCCTCTTCGTTATCGAGGGCCACCACTGGCTTCGCACTTTCCGAGCCTTCTGCTTCCTGTTCAGACTCCCTCGAGTCAGTCGATTCATTGGTTGTTTTCGCCGCTTCTTTTTCTTTGTTGTCACCTGTTTGTTTGGCAGAAACTGACTCGGCCACGTCTGACTCGGGCTTTACCGGTTCAGGCTTCAGCGATTGCGAATTCGCCGATGACGACTCACGTGGCCTCTCTGATTGTTCCGAGCGATGTTCCAATGGGCTGCTCGAAGGTCTACGCTCGTCAGATTGTGCTGTGTCCGGATGAGAAGGCGACTGCAGATGATCGGCAAAACCACTGCCGCGCTCTGCGTTGCGAGAAGGCGACGCGGCACCGATCACGAATTGATCGAGCTGGCCACGATTCGAAACTGCTTCAAATGGTCCAATCGACATGAGCGTATTTCCAACAGACCGAGTTCGGCCTTTAGGGTTTGATGGGAGTCCGCGCTGGGCTGAATGCCGCTAACTGTTCACGCGTCTCACGAATCAACGACAGGTCAGGTACTCCTTCACGTATCTGTTTGAGAATATCGTGCAGTTTTTCAGCCTCTTCATCCGTCTTAAACTCGCTCACGATCTTCTTGCGCTTGTCTAATGGCATCGACTTGAGCATCGTTACGACGTCTTGATTAACCTTTTCCCGCTCGTCGGGACCGGATTCCTCAAGCATCCGTAGAATCTGATCCTTCGCCTGCTTGGGCTGCATGACTTCCAATGTGCGTTGCAACTCCTGCAGCGCGCTATCGGTAAAAACTTGCTCCAGGGCGGCGAGGCGCGCGTCGAACTGCTGCTTGAGTTGGTCATATCGCTCTCGTTCGGTACGCAGTTGAACGGTGAGAGCGCGCACGTCGACTAACGCTTTGTCGATCGCTGTCTCACGCAAATCGAGATCGCGACTGACCATTGCCCGCTTGAGCAACACATCATCAAAGGTGGGTTGCTCAGGCGGCGGAGGTTGATTGGCATTCTTCGCTTTATCTTCGATCTCGCGCAGATTTACGCCGTAAAGCGCCGCGAGGCATTGAAACAGCTTCTCTTGCGTAACGACCCCTTGCATTGTCAGAAAGCCAATCGCACCCGCCTCCGCGAGTACGGTGGCGACGCAAAAGTACAGCATGGCGGCGGGAATGAGTTTCAGCAGTTTGCTCATGGCTGTACCTCCTGTCGCCAGGCGCCACGCCCGGCCAACTCATCCATCAGCTTGGTATCTTGATGTGCTTCCTTGACTTGATACTCTTGCCACTTCTTTTCGCGCAAGTTCTCTAGTACGCGCACTTGTCGATCGGCTTCCACCAGGACCAAGCGTCGTCGCTCCGTTTCGTCGGCTACTTGTTGTTGCTGCTTCTCGATCATGCTGCGTTGGGCGCGGAGCAGTAATTCGTAGCGATGGGTTTGCAAAAGCTGATCGACATCCACATTGCCCGGTTGACTGGCAATTGAGGCGTGGGAACGAATGGTGGAGAGTTCACCTTCGACTTCGCGCAAATGACCTGCGAGGATCTCAGCGGCCTGATACGCTTCCGCCAATCGCGCGCGCTGCTCATCGCGCGCGGCTTCCCGCAAGCGTAAGAGCGTCGCCAATCGATAGCGAAATCGAGCCATGATCACCCTGCCTTTAGGTTCGTCCGTTTTGGGCGGCTGCTGCCGCTTGTTGGCGAACCGTAATTACACGTTGTATGAACTTGAGCAAGTCCTCGCGCGCCGAGTCCACCGTTGCGCGTTCGTCGATACCTTGCTTGAGATAGCGATTGATTTCGGGCATTAAAGCAATCGCCGTATCCACCGACGGATTAGCACCGGCACGATATGCTCCGATCGAAATCAGGTCCTCGTGCTCGCGATAGGCCGACATTAGTTCCCGAAACACCATGATCGCCTGCCGCTGCTCAGGCGAGACGATATCGGTCATCAAACGACTAATGCTCTCCAGCACATCGATGGCTGGATAATGCCCTTTGGCGGCGATCTTCCGCGACAGGATCGTATGCCCGTCGATCAAACCACGAACGGTGTCGCTAACCGGTTCGTTCGTGTCATCGCCTTCGACAAGCACCGTATAAAATGCGGTGATGCTTCCGGTTGCCGTGCGCCCCGCCCGTTCCACCAATCGAGGCAAGAGCGCGAATACCGAAGGTGGATAGCCGCGTGTCGTGGGTGGTTCGCCGGCCGCCAGCCCAATCTCGCGCTGCGCCATGGCGAAGCGTGTGAGCGAATCCATCATCAATAAAACATCACAGCTCGCATCGCGAAAATACTCGGCAATTGCCGTGGCGGTCATGGCCGCTTGCACACGGACCAACGCCGGTTCATCGCTGGTTGCAACCACCACGACGCTCCGAGCGAGTCCTTCTGGCCCTAAATCGCGCTCGATGAATTCGTTGACTTCACGACCGCGTTCCCCAATGAGCCCAATGACGTTCACATCGGCCGAAGTGAACTTCGCCATCATTCCGAGTGTAACGCTCTTTCCAACGCCGGAGCCGGCGAAGATTCCCATTCGCTGCCCCCTCCCACACGTCAACAGTCCGTCGATGGCGCGGACGCCGGTCGAAAGCGGAGTATCGATACGAGGACGTTCGACCGCCGAAGGAGGCTTGCGATCCAGTCGTGTGCGCTGGGTGAGCACTGGCTGCGGCAAGCCATCGATGGCGTTGCCGTGTGCATCGATAATTCGGCCCAGCAAGGATTCGCCAACATTGACGAAGCGGGTCGTCTTCTTCAGCCGCACGCGACTGCCGTGACGAATTCCCGCGACATCGCTAAAGGGATAGACCAGGGTGAGTGACTTATCGAAGCCAATCACTTCGCCTTGAATAGCGCCGCCCGACTGACGTTCAATCTCGACCAGCGCGCCAACAGGCGCAGGCAGGCCAGCCACGGCGGCGGTCATGCCAATCGTACGCACGACACTTCCGGTGAGCGCCGTGGTCATGCAGCCTGCGAGTTGATCGGCGATAGCAAGCATGTTCTAGGCGAGTTCCTCGGCGACGCGCGCCAATTGTGATTCAATTTGCTGATCGATGTGACCGAACTCGGTCTGCACAAGACACCCCCCTGGCGAGACGCGGGAATCCGGTAAAATGTCGGTCGGTGCCAGGTTCGAGAGTTGTCGGGCGATCTCCGACACTTGTTTGCCGAGCGCCTGATGATCGTGCGGGTGCAGATAGACTTTGACTTGCTGGCTGCCTGAGGCGAGTTCGAGTGCTTCTTGCACCAATTGCAATGTGATCGCAGGTTGGTGTGCTACTTCGCGACGAATGATCTTCTCCGCGACAGCCAGCGCGAAAGTAACCGCATTCTGTTCCCATTGTTGTAGCCATTCCAAGCGCGCGGCCTGCAGGTCGCGCGTGAGTTGTTGCAAGGCCGGTAGGGCGGACTGCATCGCTTGTTTTACTTGGCTATCGATCCTCGATTGCAGATTCTTTTCAGCAGACTCGTGTGCTGCGCGCGTTCCTTGCTCTTGCGCCTGCTTGCGAATTTGTTGCGCTTCCTGATTCGCCTTGGCGATGATCTGGGCCGCTTCGGCTTTGATCTGTTGCAAGTAGGCATTGGCTTTGCCGGTCATGTCATCGAAGTTGTACGCAACCGCGCCGACGCTCGAGCGTTCAGCGTGACTCGTGTTGGCTTTGATAATCGTGGACATGACAATGGCTTCGGTCGTAGGTTAGAAAACTGAAGTTTAAGCAGCAGTCGCGAACGGTTTGACGCGTGGCACGCGAATCTCACCACGAGTGGCAAGTTGGGCCGCAATGCGGGCCACCTGCTGTTGCGCTTGTTCGATCTCGCGTAAGCGAACAGGGCCGATTTGTTCGATACGGCGTTGAAACAGCTTGGCGTCGCGGGGAGCCAGTTGACGCATCAGGCGCGCTACAAGCTCTGGCGATGCGCCGGCCAAAGCTAGTAGTGCCACTTGCGAATCAACCGCGCGCAGAACCTTCGCCCAGGCCTGATCGTCGAGCTGCGACAACTGCGCGAATTCGAGTTCCGGTGTGCGCGTTGGCTGAGAAGTAGGATTGTTCGCTGGCTTCTTCGTCTCCGGCTTGATGGGTGTCGGGCGGGATCCAGCGAAAGCCATCGTCGATAGGCGATTGGACGATACAGTGGGCGTTGTCACGGAGTCGAGTTGTGCGGCCAATCGCCTATCTTTTGCCGCCACTCCTTGAACCAAGGCGCTACGGTCTGCGCCAGCGGCGCTGAGAATTGCTTGCAAGGTGGCGAGGCCTGCACCACTCTTGCGTACGGTTTGAAGTTCGTGTGCCAGCGCCGCTTCCAATCCTCGCTCCACTTCTTGGACCGTTTCGTGATCCATGTCTGCGATATCGCCGACGCGTAGTAGGACATCGGTTTGAATGGACGAAGGGAACTGCAGCACGATGGCAGCGGCACGTTCTGGCGACAAATGCGCGATTACCACGGCGATTGTTTGCGGATGCTCGCGCAACAAATGTTTCGCCATCAACTCCGGCCCGGCATGTTCCAGGAAGGCGAAGGGTTTGACACTAGAATTCGGCAAGATTGGGGGAGTGGTGGCTTTGGCCTGATGGGCGGCGTGCGAGAACATGAGTTCTACACCGTCATCACTGGCAGCGCGCTGCGGAGACTGTTGGCGACCTAGGAAGTCGGCAATGATTTGATCTTGCTCGGCATCGTCCACTTCGCCCAAGTCCATGATGGCATTGCGTACTCGCTGCGCATCAGACTCGCTCATCTGATCCAATAGCGTATCGGCGCTGTGGGCGTCGAGCGAGTGGATTAGAAGTGCGGCCTTTTTCAGCGATTCGGGAAGTTGCATCATGTTCTAAGTCGCTAATGTGTACAGGTGAGCTCGTCACTAAGCCGCGTCGCCGATCCAGGCCCGCAGCACCGTTGCCGCCGCATCGGGATTCTCTTTCACCATTTCGCGTAATTCGTCGCGTAGCGAAGGACCGCCTGAGCCGAACTTGCGCGTTGGCATCTTAATGGTGGCATCGTCGTCTTCCTCCTTTTCACTGCTACTAGCTGCTGCTGAGTCATCGGCCGCAGGCGTTTGCGTTTCGTCCACGGGGGCAGGAGGTGGCACGCGGACCATGCTTCGCAACATCAACAAACTAAACGCTCCGACCATCACCATGCCGACGGTCTGCCAATTGCTCGCCAGCCACGTGCCAATGACATCCATGCTGCTTTGCACCGGGGCTGGCGATGCGGCGAGATCTTGATAGGAAGTGACCATCACGGGAATGAAGGGATCGTTGCCGGTTTCAGGACGAGGGATCAGCTTGACCACCGTTTCTTCGACGCGTTTGCGCGTTTCGGCTTCGATCTTGTCGATTTCCGCTTGCGGGGGCGGCTGCGGTACCTGCCCCGCTTCGGTGGGATTGCGCTCTTGCCAGATGCGGCGATAGTAGCTAATCGGCACATCCACCACGACTTGCACTTGCTTGGGAGTGAGCGGTGCAAACACCGAGGTGATATGGTCTTGTCCCACGATGCTGGCTTGACGGGCGTCGTTCTTTTCGACGCTCGATTGTGCCCCTTTGTCTTGGCTGACCGCCGCCGGCGCATTTACCAGGCTGTTCGGCACCGCGCCTGGCCGCCCTGCCGTGCTCGGTGTAGTGGAATTGCTGGTTTCCGACGATTCCTGCATTTCGACGGTGACAGCTTTTGGATCGACCTTATGCGTGTTCGATTGGCGGCGAAGTTCGGGATTCAAGTCAACGTTCACACCCACCACGACGCCGGGAATCATCTGCAGGCGGTCGTAGATTTTGGCTTGCCAATCATGTTCATAGCGAAGCTTGGCTTCGGCATAGAGATTGTCTTCGGACGACCCCAAGCCATCGGATCCTGCGCCTGAATACGATCGCGTGCCGCTCATATCGGTCACAGTCACTTGATTGCGATCAAGCCCGGCATAAGCTGCCGCGACCGTATTGCGAATCGCCTTCACGCGTTCAGGTGACAGTTCTTGGCCCGGCGAAGTCTGCACCGCAACCATGGCCGACTTTTCCTTCCGACGAGGAAATCCCGGCTTGTCAACTTCGTCAAACGTCACAGTCGCGACCTCCACGCCGCTAAAGCGCGAGATGATCAGCGAGAGTTCCTTTTGTTTGGCCGCCTGTAAGCGGATATCGAGCGACTTGCTCGACATGAACGGATTCTCGCCAGCGGCGGCGGTGGTGAGTGAAGTGCCAAAGTCGGCCGGCAGTGCGTTGTTGCTCCCCAGCGCGGCCAGATACGCGGCTTTCTCGCCGCGCGGAATCTTGATCTTGTTGCCGATGATCTCCGATCGCGACAGGCTTTCCTTGGCGAATGCAGCTTCGGCGGCGGCGATCTCAGCGGCGGAGAATTCGCGACCACCCAGCAGGAATTCATCCCCGACCGAAGTTTGATACTGAAACAAATAAACCAGGCTGATGATGATCGCCGTCAATAACAGCGCAGCAGTGATCCGCGCGCTCGGCGTCATCGAGCGGAACAGGTCGGTTAATTGAGCAATGGCTTTGTTGAGAAAGTCCATCCGTGGAGCTCCCTCGGGCAGTTATCGAATCGAAACGGGGGGCACTACTAAATCCGCACTTCCTTGATTTCTTGATAGGCTTGCACCAACTTGTTCCGCACCTGCATCATCATCCGAAACGTGAGGTCGGCCTTCTGCACGGCGGTGAGTACTTCGGCGGGATTCACATCCGCACCTGTCATCAACTGTTCGACGGCTTGGTCCGCATCTGCCTGCATGGAATTGACTTGTTCCAGCGACTCGAGCAGAAAATTCTTAAACGGCTGACCACTCTGGGGCGATGAGGGTGCGAGGCCAGGCGACGACGGCAATGTTGGCGGCGTGAATGGCAGTGAGTTGATTCGCGACATGAGTTGCTCTCCGGCCTACCGGTACCTCTAGGCCAGGATGCGAAGCATCTGCTGGGCCATGCTCTTGGAGACTTCGATCACGCCCACGTTCGCTTCATAAGCACGTGTGGCTTCCAAAGCATCCACCATTTCCGTCGTCATGTTCACATTGGGATAAGCGACATAACCCTTCCAGCGCCCTGTCTTAATGGCGAGCGGATTGTCGGGGTCGTGTTTGTAGTTTGGTTCCAAGGTTTCTGTCTCGACCGCCGCCACTTTGACCCCCATCGCCCCTTCGGCGGTCTTCAAGCTGTCGTCGGTTTGCAACACCACATAGCGCGCTTGATAGGGGGATAGTTCACCGTTCTCATTGCGTGTGGTGGACATGTTCGCCAGGTTGCTGGAAATCGTCGTGAGCCGCGTGCGCTGCGCCACGAGTGCGCTCGTGCTGATATCGAGGGAGGGGATCATACTTGGTTTTCCTTCAAGTTGCGCTGTCAATTTGACCGATTTCGTGACCTGCGAAATAGCAAAGCTAAATTGGCTGCTGGCAATGCTTACACTCGTTCGCTGATCGCGGTTTGCAAGACGCGAAATTGACTGGTCATGATCGTGATCGCGAGATTTTGCAGCAGTTGATTCTTGGCAATCTCGTTGGCTTGGTTTTCGAGGCTGACATCCGTGCCATCATGATAGAGCACTTCTTTGAGCGTCTCGCGCACCCGTTTCATCTTGCTGTCCGTTGGATGGAGGACGCCCGGCGATAGCGATTCCTTGGTCTTGTCGCGCGATTCAATTGCGTCGCGTAGACGCTCTTGAAAGTTCCCGACAGACAAATCCCGCACTTGATAACCCGGCGTGCCATAGTTGGCGATGTTGCCCGCTAGGACATTTTGGCGGGCTTGCGCAAAGCCAACCACTTCGGTCAGAACCGGCACGGTTGTGGCGCTAAAAATGTTGGGGATCATAGTCATTGCTTTCGCTCATTGATCTTGGCAGTGCAAGATGTATGCCAAAGTCGCGAGCGCTTTTGGAGAAGCGAGTTGCGGTGTATCAAGCGTTGCCAGCATTTCAACTTACGGCGCTTGGTGCCGTCCTTGTTTCCTTGGGTATCCCGCCAACTCGGCACTTTCTGCCGATTGCTAGCGGCATTAGTTGCCATCACTGGTAATTGTTACGCACTCTTGGCAAACGATCGATCATGGGGAGCATAACCATAGGCGCGCATCTTGTTCGCCAACGTTCGTACACCGATTCCCAGTGCCTCCGCTGTTTTGCCCCGATGGCCTTGGAAGCGTTCGAGCGCCGCTTCGATCATCTGACGTTCCATTGCCTCTAGGCGTATGTCCCCGTCGGCGGTTAAGCAGGTCGTTGTTGTTGACGTCGCCGCTGAAGGCGTACCGGACGTCAACCAAGGTCGTAGGTCGTCCGCTCCAATTTCTGTCGAGACCGACAAGACCATCGCCCTGGTCATCAGGTTCTCTAGCTCACGGACATTTCCCGGCCAAGAGTAGCTACTGAGTAGATCGTAGGCGGCGCAAGTTAGCGCGACGGGATCTCGTTGCATTCTGCCGGCGGCCTGCGCTAGAAAATAATCCGCTAGTTGTGAAATATCCTCTTCACGCTCGCGCAGAGCCGGAACGCGAATGGGAACGACCGCGAGTCGGAAGTAGAGGTCTTCGCGAAAGCGTTGCTGGGCAACCTGTTCCCGCAGATCGCGATTGGTGGTGGCGACAACCCGCACATTCACGTCCCGTGTGATGCTAGAGCCGACGCGTTCAAATTTCCGTTCCTGTAACACTCGCAGCAGCTTTGCTTGAAGCGACAGTTCGATTTCCGTCACTTCGTCGAGCAAGAGTGTGCCGTCATGTGCGAGTTCGAATCGCCCCACGCGTGGAGCATCGGCACTCGTAAAGGCTCCACGCTCATGACCGAAGAGTTCACTTTCCATCAGCGCCGGAGAAAGCGCGGGACAATTGAGCCCGACAAAAGCTCCTTTCGCCCGCCGACTGGCGGCATGTAGATACTGGGCGACCATCTCCTTGCCGGTGCCACTTTCCCCAGTGATAAGCACCGTTTCGTCGGTCGGCGCGATTTGATCCAGCAGTCGTCGCAACGTACACATTGGCGCGCTATCACCGATCATGCTAGGCAACGATTTCGCAGCGCCTTTGGGAACCAACGCGCGATTATCGCCGGAGCTTCCCTGCTTGATGGCGCGGGCGACGAGCTGCTCAAGTTGATCGATATCAAAGGGCTTTTCAATATAGTCGAAGGCACCATGCCGCATCGCTTCTACGGCCGTCGCGACCGAGGCATAGGCCGTGACCATGACGACCTGCGCGTTGTGCTTCCGCTTCTGCAGTTCGGCAATTAACTCCAAGCCCGTCATGCCTGGCATCTGCAGATCAGTCAGTATCACGTCGAACGCCTGCTTGGCAACGGCTTGCAATGCTTCGCGCGCACTAGCGCAACATTGCACATCGTAGCCTGCATGACGCAAGATTTCCGCCATCGACTCCCGCGCGCGGGCGTGATCGTCGACGACGAGAATGTCCCCAGTAGGTTTACTCTTACTTGGATTGCTCATGCGGCCCGCTCCAAAGCACGTTGCGGAAAGTGAAGCGTGAAGGCGGCACCCCCTTCGGGGCAGTTCGCGGCACTAACCAAACCGCCATGCGTCTCGGCGATCCGTTGCACAATCGCCAGACCTAGTCCGGTTCCTTCGCGTTTGGTGGTAAAGAATGGCTCAAAGATGCGATCGAGTTGCGCCGCCGGAATGCCAGCGCCGCTGTCGGCCACTTCCAATTCGAACTCGCCCTGCCCTACCCACGAGGTAATCACCAGCTCGCCACCATCGGGCATGGCATCGATGGCATTCAAGGCGAGATTCAGCACCGCGCGACGAAGTTGGTCGTGATCGGCGAGTAGCGCCGCGTCGTGTGGAATCTCCAATTGCCAGACAATTCCCTGGGCGGCAAGTTGTGGTTCCAGAGATTCGATGATCTCCGTCACGAGCGGACGGACCGCAACGCTTCTCCATTGCGGTTCGCGATCGGAGGCAAACCCGAGTAGGTCGGTGACGGTAGCTTCCAAAGCACTGATTCCCGTTGTGACCTTCTCGACGATGTCCACGCTGCCACGATCATCGCTCAAACGTCGACGCAGCAAGCTCAAGTAAAGCGTCATCGGCACCAGGCTGTTACGCACTTCATGAGCGACATGCGCCGCCATTTGTCCAAGGTCTGCCAGACGATTCTTACGTGCTAGTTCACGATTCTTAATCTCCAACTCATCCGTCAGTCGTTTGACTTCCTCGCGAAGTATCTGATGCGTCTGTTGCAAGCGATCGGTTGCCGTTTGCCAGGCGGATAGTAAAGAAGCCAAATCGACTTCCTCGCCTGCCAGGAGAGTGTCGTCAACGATCGGTTCGTCAGCGTGGGAACCGACGATGCGGAATCGTTCGTGGGGGTGCATATTAAGTCTCCGACATGAGGTCGAGTTGACTGGCTGCGGGAAACGACGCGGCGGTGGAATATGCTTGCTTGGCGGCCATGGCATGTCCGGCCGCTTGCAGTTGTGTCGCGGTGTGATCACGTCGAGCGATGGTTTCTAGTTCGGCCTGCCGTTCCAAAAGCAGAAGTTCTTTGAGCAACTGCGCAGCACGTTCGGCAATGACCTGACAGTGGCGACGGTCCGCGGCGTGTCTCCATTGTCGTTGTTGAGGATCTTGATCGCGGTACGGATCCAGGGCTCGTTCCAGCCGCTGCAACTCGTTCAGGAGTGGTTGTTTCACGGCCAAGAGTGCCAGCAAGCGATCGGTATCTTCACTGGCGATGACGGCCAATTGACGGCGCGCCAATTCATGCAACTGCACAAGCACGTCATGCTTTTGCTGGATGAAGCGGCTGAGTTCGTCGGTGGTTAGCAATGTGCTCACGTCCCAGTGATCCTTGTTAGCGCTACAGCGTTGACATAAAGTCCAAAAGCGTCGTCCATTCGCTCCGCGAGTAACGCGTCGTCTCATCGAACTGCGCATCGGCCGGGATGCGTTGCAGAATGACTTTGGCTTGTTCCAGTGTCCCGCGCGCTTTCGCTGGCTGGTCGAGGTTGCGATAGCAACTAGCGATCTGTACGAAGGCCTCCAGCGCTTCGGGGCGATCTTGATAGCGATTGGTAGCCGAGGAATACGCGGCGATCGCTTCGTCATATTTCCCGGCGTCGAAAAGCGTGTCGGCACTGAAGAAGTAGCAATTGCGGAGAATATCGCGTTCGCGCTCCGCCAGCGGTTTCTGATCGGCCTGAGTGTTCAGTTGCTCGATCAACTCACCATACAGCTTATGGGCGATCATCAGTTCATCGTTCAATTGACGATGCAAAGCATTGCGGGCGGTTTCGATGGTGACCGTCGGCAACTTTTTACGCGGCCACTTGGCGGCTTGACGATGCGACTCTGCCATAGCGTAGCGCGCTTCGACTGCCAGTGGGGCATCGGGATAGCGTTGCAACGCTTCGCTCAATCGTAGGATCGCCTCGTGCAGCTTGGTCGCCGCAGTTTCCAGATCCTTCAGGCCTGCTTTGCGAAGCTCCACATTGTCACTATCCACGCCTGTCGTCCGGCTCTTGGCTTCCAGTTCCAGCCCTTCGCGAAACAACATCATGCCCAGCGCGAAGAGCGAGTCCCGCCATTCGATACTCTTGGGGGTAAGCGCTTCGTGGTCGAGGTTCTCGCGCAACATGCTTTGCGCTTCAGGATACTTGGTTTGCTCGCGATAGATCTCGCTCGCAAGCAGGCGTGCACGGTAGGAGAGCGGATGCTTGGCTTCATCGCGCAGCAGCAATTCCAATGACGTGATCGCCGCTTCGAGATTGCCGAGGGCGAGTTCCGCTTGGGCGATGGCCAGCAAGGCGTCGGCGCGACGCTGAGTGGGATACTGTTCCAGGAATGTATGCAGCACGCGGACCGCGCGATGAAAGTCATGCGCCAGGCCGTAGCACTCGGCGCTGTCCCACAGCCGATCTGGGTATTCTTTAGTGGCGAGCGACAAACGCGCTAAGCGATAGAGATGACCTGCGGCCAGATGATATTTGGCGTGCGCCTCGGTGATGGTAGCGGCACCATCGGTTTCGCCCAATTGCTGCCCTTTGGCCAATAGCTGATCTCCCCAGCGACGCTCCACTTCAGCTTTTAGCTCCAGCGTCCTCGTTTCGGTCAGGATCGGTGTGAGCGATTGCACGAACGTCAGCGCCACGTCGAACTTATTTGCGTCTCGATAGTAGCGATACGCGACCAGCAAACGCTCGCGCAGCGCATCCAGCGGCAGCCAAGGATTCGAGTAGTCGCGCAAGTCGCCGATGCTACGCAGAAGTTGGCGATAGTCGTCTAGCGCCGCGGCATCCTGCCCCTGCTGGCGCTTGAGATCCGCTTCTTCCATTGCCGACGCCAGACCTTCCGGCAGGCCTTGGTTGATGCGGCGTGAGCGCAAGAATTGATTCTCCGCCGCGCGCTCGTCGTCAATCCCTAAGTAGCAAAGGCCCAGCAAGTATTGCGCTTCGCGCTGTGCTTGCAAGCTCATCGGATCGCGACCCGCAGGCACGCGTAGCAGCGCGATGGCTTCGTTCCAGGCAGCGGTTGCTTCCTCACCGGTTGCTTGCTGAGCGCGCTGCATGGCGAGTCGAGCTTTGAGAACATTGGCCGCCACGGCGAGCGTGGAATTCTCGGGAACTTGCGTCAACAGTTCGCGTGCTTCCGGCACTTGACCCGCTTCCAGATGAATGCGAGCCGATTCGAGCAAGCCTGCCTCGCGATCAACCGGCGAAAGGAGCTTGTTGGCAAGATACTGCCGCATGTTCTCCAAAGCCAGTTTGTACTGTGGATTGACATCGCGGTAGTAACAGCTTGCTAACAGGCGATGCAACTGTGAAGATTGCCGAGGGCGGCGCTTCAAGGCTTCGGTCAACACTGGCAGCGCGCGAGCGTAGCGTCCGGCATCGTGCCAGCACTGCCCCAGCAGCATTAGGCCTTCGACCGATTTCGTCGCGGGGTAGTTCTGACGATAGGCGGAATCCAGATAGCGCGCGGCAATGAGGTACTGTTTGAGTTGTTCTTCGGGGTGTGTATTGACCATGGCTTCGCGCGCCATGGCTGCGCCGTGAATATAAGCTGGACCACCACGCTCATCGAACGAAAGTTTGTTCTCCGCGCGCAACTGATTGGCGATGCTGCGCGCCTCCACGAGGTTCCCTGCCTGCAACTCTTCCAAGGCGTCGCGCATGGTGAGTTCAGGCTGATCAACCTTTTTCGCGGGACGCAGTAAAGCAAACGTGGTCGCAAAGCCGATAACCAGCATCACACCGACACCACCCACGACAATGCTCAGTCGAGGGCGCTGCTTGATACGGGCGATGATCGCTGTCGGCAATCCGCGCAACATCGCTAGTCGCGATGGCTTCGCGCTAACAGGTGTCGTGTTCTCTGGCGATTGCGACATGCAAGTTCCGTGGGTAGGCTAGCCGCTGGCCCAGAATGCGCAGCAGCGCTTCTTCCGCCCAGCGTAGCGGGAGACTTGTACGAAATCGTGGGCGCCGGGTCAATGCGTCAATAGCTGAGGTTCGAAGAGTGAACCACATGCCAGACAAAGTCGTGTCGATCGCAGAGCGATCAACGATCAGGCGTTAGTTATTCTCGCCAGGCGCAGGGCGTTCGGCATCCGGCTGATGAGCAATGCCGGTGACGATCTCCATCATCCAGCGATCCATATCGCTGAGCATGATCGTTGTTAGTTCGTCGCCGCAGGGATATTGTCGAACCGTGACCGACATGCCGGCTGAATGAAACAATCGCAATTCGTCGCACGAACGATCGATCGAATACCGCTGGGCATCACGACCTTGCGCGATAAACAAAGGCAACTTACGCACGCAACTCAAACGCGCCAGCGGCGCTTGCCCCGAAGGAAAAACGCCACCTAGCGACAGCACGCCTGCGAAGCGATCGGGATGTTGCAATCCCAGGCGAAACGCCATCGTTCCACCCGTTCCAAAGCCAGCCAAAAAGACTCGCTGCGGCGCGATATGAAAACGGTCGCTCACCAAATCGATGCAATCGAAGACCGCATTCTCAGCACGACCGATCGAGGCGGAATCTTGTCGCCAGTCGTGCAAGCGTGATTTCCCATCGCCGCGCGAGACGCCACGTGGGCCCACAGCGGCATAGTTCCGCAAACTGATCAGCGGCATCACCCGCTGCAACTGTCGTTCATCATCGCCCGAGCCATGCAACCAAACCAACAACGGATAGGCGTAGTTAGGTTCGTAATGCATCGGCACGAACAACGCATGCGGCGTGTTGTGCTCCGCCTGACGCTCGATCGAGCCGAGCGAAAGCGCCGTGGCAGGCTCCGAAGGGGCAACGAGGTAAGGAGGAACGACCTGCTGCATCATCGGTGGAAGACGATTCATAGCGATTTCCAGGCTACGAGGACCTACCCAACGTCTGGGACTGCCCGTAGGCAGTTTCCTCCGCAGGTTGTTGGGTGAGGGTTGTAGGCGAGTGCGAGTTACGTGTCAATGTCAGAATGCGCAGACAGCAAAGCCTGCGCAAGTCGCGGTGAGTTGTGAAACTAACCACCCATCAATTGCGTCATGGTTGCCACGAGACCCTTCACGGCATCCACGCTCTTTTGGAACTCGACTCGCTCTTGAGCCGTCAAATCGATTTCGATCACTTTCTCCACACCGTTGGTGCCGAGCACCACCGGCACGCCGACGTAATAACCGCCGACGCCATATTCCTTGTCGCAATACGCGGCGCAGGGAATCACTCGCTTCTTATCTTTGACAATTGCTTCCACCATCTGCGCCGTAGCGGCAGCGGGAGCATAATACGCGCTCCCCGTCTTGAGCAACTTCACGATCTCCGCGCCACCATCGCGCGTGCGTTGGACGATTTCGTTCAGTCGGTCTTCTTTGATCAAACGGGTGATGGGGATGCCACCGACCGAAGTGCAACTTGGCAGCGGCACCATCGTATCGCCGTGGCCACCCATCAGCAGTGCGGAAATGTCTTCCACGCTCACACCCAGTTCCATCGCCAAAAACGTGCGATATCGGGCCGTATCGAGCACGCCAGCCTGCCCCATGACCTTTTGCGGAGCAAAGCCGCTGACCTGAAACACCCGCTGCACCATGGCGTCGAGCGGGTTGCTCACGACGATGATGATCGCGTTGGGACTGGTGGCTTTGATTTGTTCGGCGACAGCGCTGACGATCTTGGCATTGGTCGCCAATAAGTCATCGCGACTCATGCCGGGCTTGCGAGGAATACCGGCGGTGATCACGACTACGTCGCTATTGGCGGTCGGCTCGTAGCTCGTCGTGCCAGTCACCGTCGAGTCGAAGCCCATGATCGGCGAGGACTGCATCAAGTCCAAAGCTTTGCCCTTGGGCATGTCTTCGGCCTGTGGAATATCGACCAGGACGATATCGCCCAGTTCAGCGGCCGCGCACCAATGGGCACAGGTCGCGCCGACATTGCCGGCCCCAACGATGGTGATCTTCGCTCGTTTCATGATTATCGCATTCCCCGCTGCTTAGTCGTGTGGCGGAAATCTCTCACGCAAAGCGTCGAATATGAGCATCATCCATCAATCATTCAAGAGGGGTGGACGCGAAGTAACGCTGTGAGCATGAATGCGCCGTTAGTTGTCGCGACGGGTAACGAATCCGTCGTTGATCCAAAACGCACACTCTTCATCTAGCTAGCAGCTAGGGATTCGGCGGTAAATCGAGCTTATCAGCGGGCGTTTCGCTCCCGCGCGTGTACTTCCGCAACACCTTCCGCTCGAAGCGCGCGTCATTGGCGCTGAACCGCCACACACTCAACCACACGACGCCAATGCCGATCACCACAATCGCCAGAAAAGCCGAAGAGGCCCACACGCTCCACGTCGAGGCCACTTCTTCCGGAGTGAGTTCCGCCTCCAGACCGATCAGCAGCGGCGCAGGCTGGCGCAGCTTATCGCCGAATTGCTTGAGGTAGTCGGAGCTATACGACCACTGCTTGAAGAAGATCCCTTTCATTTGCACTTGCTCGGACATCCGTGGGCTTTCCGCCAGATTCGGTGGCAACTTCACCACACAAAGCGTGGCGGGAAAACCATCGCGAAAAATTGGCGCGCCATCTTTGCCTTTGTTCTCGGTGGCGAGACGGACCGGCTGATCTCCCAGCGGAACGAACAAATCGATCTCGTAATAATGCGTCAAGCCCAAGCGTTTACGAAACGCTTCGGGCACGCTCACCTTTTGAATCCGTCGCGCCGTGCCGAGGCAATGGAAAGCCTCTCCGTGGAGTGCCTCTGGCGTTTGCAACATGCCAGCCAGATTGAACGCATGTGCCTTGAGCGCTTTCACCTCGTCGGGGCTAGTCCGCTTCATCATTCGCAGCAGTTGATAAAAACACTCGCTTTCGACCGCCATCAGCGGCGCGCCGTTCTTATCGCGCACTTCATCAAACAGCGCGACATCAAAACCATGTTGCGCTAGCCATATTAAATCCGGTGTGACTTGAAACGCCGCGTTGACCTCGCTGGGAAACCAACCAACTCGTCCCGCCGCAAAGTACAAGTTCTGGCCTGCCTCGCGGGCTTCGCCGGACTTCAGAAACATGGCTTCGATGCGTACCGGCTGATCGACGGTCGTCGCCTCTTTCCACAGTTCGGGAATGCGCCGCGTCACCACCACCACCGGATGCGCAGTGCCAGGCACGGTGACCGTCACGCGATAGTAATGGCGATATTCATACAGCGGCACCAATTCCTGGAGCAGCTCCACCTTCTCCACCTTCGTCGCCGTGCCAGTGATGACGTAGCACTCGGTGCGATACTTCGTGGGGCTACTCGCCAGTGCGTCCCAGGGAACTTCCTTTTGGCACCAGCTTTCCCACTGGGGCGGTTCAAAGCGCGGAATGCGATACATCAACTTTGCGATCGTCCCATTCTCGTCATCCACGAGGTCGCGATCGTTGAACAACGCATCCAAATGGCTATTGTCAACGCCCAGTAAACTGAGCAACTCGCGCGCGGATATCTGCTGGTCGCTGCGAGGGCGATCCTGGGCCGTTCGCTGCCACGGCAGTTCCCCTTGGGCCAGAGGCGGATCGGCAGCGGTTTGCGGCTTGGCCGTTTCCTGCGCCGACAGCCAGCCATCGACGCCGACCAACAGCAACATCGCGATCATCACGCGCGAAAACCTCGTCATGCGTCGTCTCCTTCTGCGAGCTTGCGATCGCGATCTTCCAGCATTTTCAAGGCTTCGTTCACGTTTGGCCCCGCCTCGGCATTGTCGATCGACGCCTGCAATTCCTGCCGCGCGCTGGGGGAAGTATTAAAGGTTTCGACTGCCGGCGAGACGACGCGACTGCGCGCGTACGCCACCACTGACACCACTAGCGCGAAGATCGCGCTCCCCAACACCCACGACGCAAACGTCCAGCGCGAAGGCAAGGGATCGCTCCGCGCCGCCAAGTCGAGCGAGGGATCCCAGTGTGGCGCCTTCGTCAGAATCAGCGGCGCTGTGTTGATGCCATCTTGCGCGCGATAGGCGTAGCGTTTGAAGAAGTAGCCGGTCACTTCCACATCTTCATACAACTTCGTATAGCCCCCTTCGGCATTGGGTGCATCAAGCGAAGGAAATCCTGGCGGCAGTTCGAGCGCGTACACCACGATCGGCGCGAGCGTGCTTCCCTCCGGCCGTATCCAGAGCAAATACTGCGTCTGAATGCCATACACGTTTTTAGCGGGCTTGAATTTCACTGCTTGAATCACGCGCCCTTGGATGCGGACAAGCTTGCCACGATAGTCGTTGGGCTGCTTGAAAAGTTGAATGAAGCTGACCGACGGCACGTTAGCGCGATCGAGCTTGGCTTGCGGCGTCTCGCGCAGAATTTCGAATAGACGAAACCAGGCGTCGGTCTCGGCGGGACGATGGACCGTGTCATCCTTGATCGAAGCCAGACCCAAGCGATCCCACCGCTGCTGAAGTTCTTTCAGTCTTTCGTCGCGCGTGGCGGTCACTTCGGTCGCCTCGCTCGCTGCCAGACTCGCCAAGACGTCGCGGTCGGTGATCCACTGCGCGGCGACGTTGCCCAGCACATTCAGCCAGGCGTTCATTTCCTCAGGCGTGAGTTGATTGTCTTCCGCCGCCAGACGTTTGGCCGCGTTGTCGCGATACCCTTTCCAAAACGTGTCGCAGCGCGTGAGCAATTCGTCCCACTGTTTCGCCTCTTCCTCGGACATCGCTTTGTGTTGTCGTGCCAACCAAAACGCTTTGGCGAAGAGATTGCGATCACTCATCGAGAGCTTCTGATAGAGCGCTCCCCAACCATCAGTCATGGCGCGGGATAGACCATCGCTGGATTGTTGTTCGAGTTCCAGCGTGTTGCGAAAGGGATCGGCGATCGTGATCGCACCGGGCACGGTCGAATCGGTTGCTTCGGTCGGGAGCGCATCCAAACGGGGATTGATGTTCTCGTCTGGCGCGGCGGCTTCGGGACGCGGGAAGTAGTAGCGGTTGATCCCTTCCGTGACGACGTACAGCACCCCCATGCAGGCCGCCACGACCAGAAACAACTTCGCCTGTACGCGGCGGGAGTTGTAATTGGGAGGCGGTTTCAGGGTGCGACGGGAAGGAGCAGGTTCGTTCATGGAGTGGGATTCGTGGGAGATCGGTTCGGCATATCGCTGCGGTGCCGTTGGAGGTTATCGCCAGGCCGGCGGCCCTTCTGGGATGGGCTTTCCCACTATTTTATCCTCTAAGCGGGCTGGGCGCACCACACTCCCCCCGCCCTACCGAGAGATTGTCGCGCAGGTACGAGTCCGCCCACGAACGACTGGGGCCCAATGAGGGCGGCGACATTCCTTCATTCGTTGGACCAAGAGACGTTTATTGCCGGGCACAAAACCCCTCTCCAGTGGTGTTCGCATTACAAGAGCGCCAGCGACGTTTTTCAATTTTGGGGTTCAATGCTGTAACTTCTTACTATAAAAAAAGTTGCGTCACTACAGTTGTGTTCAATTCGGGTCTCCTAGGAGGTCTCCAGATCTAGTTATATCGCGATTTTTTTGGCGAGACGCCACGAATAGAAATGTCAGCTTGGGCAAACTGCGATAAATGTGGTATTTTCTGTCCGGGGTTGAGAGAAAGAGTGAGCGAGGACATTATAGCAATGTCCAGTGAAGGTTCAATGGTTGATGCATAATTTATCATAAACTAATGCAAAGTCATCCATTCGCGCAGGTTTTCGCCCGGCGTGGCAAAAATCTAAGCCGGGGAGCCGCCGAACCCAGGCAATTCATTCCGATCCCGCTGCGGAACTGCCTGCGGTTGTTGTGCGACCCGCCACAATCGTAAAATGTGTCTATGGATGATTCCGGCGACCCGAAACTGTTTCGAACCTTGCGTGGCTTCCTCAACGGCGATGAGCCCGACGAGGAATCCTATTTACATTTCTGCGCGACGCTACGAATCCACGGCATCGATGTCCCGTTTGACGAGATCACGAAACAGTTGGGGGTCGAGCCGACCATGCAGCGACGCCAAGGCGAACGTCGCCGACCGCACTCACCTGAATCCAAGAACGACTCCTGGCATTTCCAACCGGCTATTTCAGAAACCGAACCGCTGGAGGCGCACATTCTTGCGTTGCTCAATGTCGTTCGACCGCATCTCGCGTACCTCAAGATGCTCAAGTCTCGATTCGACATTGATGTATTCTGTGGCTATCGATCCAATTGCGACCACGCCGGCTTTGAGGTGTCGCACGAGTGCCTGGAACTGTTTACCGCCTTGGAAATTCCGTTCGGCGTATCGATCATTATCGCGTAACAGTTGCAACGAATCGGGTTAGGGCGGGGAGTCTTTGCCCTGCGGATCCGCACCACACCGTTCGACGAAGAGGAGCACGCTTGATGAGTCGAGATATTCATATCGGATTCCAACTGACTGAGAGTAGCGGCCATACGCCAATCGAGATTCGAGCGCCTTACTTTTTGTTCGGGACGCAGAAAACAAGCAAGGAGTTTTGGTCATTGCCGATCTGGAAGACCATCGGTGTGTCGCAACTTGCTGAATTGGCAACCACCGATCCGATATATTTCATTGGGTGGGACATGCTTGACGATTTAGCTCGCGAGATTAGGTTGTTCGCGGACAATCTCGCGGCGATCGATTTCGATCCCGACTTAAAATCCTGGTTCCTAGCGCATCTCGTGTACTGTCACACTCTGCTTGTTTCGGTCGCTCCGAAGGATTCAATTCCCGAACTGACAATTGGGTAATTCGGACGAAAAATGGACAGGCAGGACAGGCAAAATTGGACATTGATGTATTCTGTGGCTATCGATCCAATTGCGACCACGCCGGCTTTGAGGTGTCACACGAGTGCCTGGAACTGTTTACCGCCTTGGAAATTCCGTTCGGCGTTTCGATCATTATCGCGTAAACTCGGGACAGAACATCAGGCTTAGCGGAGTCTATTCGCCATAATGCACGGACATCATCAAACGCGGACGTGTCCAAAATGTAGGACGGAATATGCCTCAGTTCAGTCGTATGGCAGATGCCCGCACTGTGGCTTCGCCTGTCGTGTCGACAAAAATGGCAACCAAAAGACCAGCTACATTAATGATGGGCTTATTGCCATTTTCACAATGGGCCTCATACTCTTTTCGGGAGCAATTGCCGTTGGAATCGCCAGTTACGTTTATTTCTTGGCAACCGGGGCCATCTCATTAAAGTGGTGTGACGTAATAGTTGTCATGCTCTTCGTTATGTCGCTTTTCTGTGGTCGCACTCGCGTGTTGGATCATCGCCTTTCTGAAAACGGAAGACAGGCATGATCCACGATAGTCCCGATCCGAGCTTGGATTCCTTGAATCATGACCGCCAGAATCTCGGCCGATCCCGAATTGCGCACTTTTGCGAAACGTCTCATGGCGGCTCGATTGGATGTGCTACGTCAATTGGCAGTCCAACTCTGCGAACACGGGGCCAAACTGGTTTCTCTGGAGGAGCCGGTTGCCTCCGCAGTACTTGATCGCCTGCGACTTGAGGAACCTGTTTCTCGCGAGCTGGCTGACACACTTCAACAGAGGCAAGCAGCCGTCGACGATGAGTATCTCGAATTGCTGAATGCGAAAGGGGCAAACAATAAGCAGTGCCTCAAACGATTTGGCCAAGCGCGGATCCTCGCCGCGCTGAGCTACGCTGTTGAAGGTTCTCGCCCATCTCTGCTGGAAGCCGTCTATGAAGCGGTACTTGGGACCATGCGACACGCGAAGATGGTCGGCCTACTCAAGAAATCGCTGGAATGACAAAGCTAGCGAACTGAAAACTCATCGATTTCGATCGACAAGCGATTCAACGATCGCCTCTACAGC
This sequence comes from Pirellulaceae bacterium, assembly GCA_041752355.1. Classification (GTDB taxonomy): domain Bacteria; phylum Planctomycetota; class Planctomycetia; order Pirellulales; family Pirellulaceae; genus JAEZGD01. The sequence goes on from JBGSHH010001043.1 coordinate 28,443, forward strand.
CGCCGAAGCAACTGAACCACGATCCGCGAAGCGGCCGGCGGTTAGATATTGTCGATGGCGAAGGGAATGTGAAACTTGGGAAGGTCGCAAAGTACTCATCACGCTCCGTCGTGATGCCGCTGGCACCCGACTCTTGTGCATCACGATTGCGGTCCCCCAGCGGAATTTCCCCAGCGATGACCTATGAGTAGCCAG
>JBGSHH010001044.1:0-35407 GCA_041752355.1 Pirellulaceae bacterium
CACTCTTTCCTCGCGTTTGTCGCGGATAATTTGCGCCGGCACGCCGACGGCCACGCAATCGTCAGGCAACGGTTTGGTAACCACAGCGCCTGCGCCGACGACCGTATGAGCTCCGACACTCGCCATCACGACTGCGCGTTCACCGAGCCATGCGCCACGACCGATCGTCACCGGCGGGAACTCGCCCACTTGATCGCGAAACGATTCGCCCAGTAGCGCTCGCCCGTGCTGAGCGCCGCCATTGATGATTGAAACGTGCGAGGCAATCAGCACATCGTCTTCCAAAACAACGTCGCCCAATACGGTGTAAGGTCCGACATAGACCCGCTGGCCAAGGCGGGTCTTGTGAGAGGTCAGCAATACGCCAAAGCCGATCCACGCATCTTGGCCCACTTGCGGCAGAATCCAACTGTAGAATGCGCGACGCAGATAGGCACCAGAATATCCGGGGATCAGCGAAACCAACTGGGAAAACCCTTCAAAGCAACGCGTCGGTCTAAAGATCGAAGCGAATACGAAATAAATGAGGACCAAGGGTGCCATCACTGCTTGGGCAAATCGATTCGCGATTGTTTTAAGGAGCCGTTTCACGCAGCGTCGCAACCTTTGTTGATTAGGCTTTCGCTGTTTGCTCCGGCGGCGTGGGAAAACACATCGGCCGCTTGCTGGAACAATGCGTTCCAATCGAAGTTGTCGACGACCCACTGACGCGCCGCACGCCCCATTGTCGCTCGTCCCAGTGGATCGGCGAGCAGGCGGGTGATTTCTGTTGCGATGATCTCGGGCGAAGTGCAATCGATTACCGTTCCGGTAACTCCCGGTCGCATGGTTTCGCGCGTCCCACCTGAATCACCAGCCACAACTGCTTTGCCACACGCCTGCGCTTCAAGGAGCACCATCCCGAAGCCTTCGATGTCATGTCCGACGGTGCGATTGGGAAGCACGAACAGGTCACATTGCTGATAGGCTTGCACTAGGAAGTCATCGGTGACCTCCGAGTAGAAATGCACTTGCTCGCGAACGCCGAGTTCATCAGCCAGACGCTCCAGTCGCTGGCGCTCCTCGCCATCGCCCACGATTGCATATAGGACGTTGGGTATTGCCTGTTTAATGCGCGACAGGCTTTCGATCATTCGATCATGTCCTTTGCGCAATTGCAGACGTCCGACCGTCAGGATGACGGAGCGATTGTCCCAATGTTGCTGGCGGCGAAAACCTTCGTCGAGTGGCGCAGGATGAAACCGCGCGGTATCGACGCCTGGGTAGAGAACCGTGACACGATCCGCGGAAAGCCCCCAATCTTTGGCAAGCAAAGCAGCGGTATTGTGGCTATTGGCGATGACGATGTGTGCGCCGTTGAGCACCCGACGGGTCATGAAGCTAAGTTGCCGACTCGTGGCGTACGTGTTGATGTCTTCGCCATGGGCAAACACTACATATCGGTAGCCAAAACGTCGCGCGAGCGACCATGCCAACCAGCCTTCCGGCAGGCAGCGACCAGCATGAACGAGCAGCGTCGGATTGAGCTTTCTAGACCTCGCCTTGATCGTTTTGGCACAATGATGATGCAGTCGCCAATACGCTCCTAGCGACGAGCGAGCCAGCACTCCCCAATCGCGCATCGCGAACTCACAACGATCGATAGGCAGATCATGGGTCGCATCGAACGCGCTGGCTTGCGGATCGAGTCCTGCGACAACCACGACTTGCTCGCGTGGCAAGCGGCTATAGATTTCCCAGAACCAACGACCGCTTCCACCATGTTGCGGTGGAAAGACTTCGCTGATGAGTAGGTTGTCTGGTGTTGTGTTAATGCAAGTTGCCAATTGCTAAACGTAGACCCGCGAAAGGTTCGATTCGTAGGCGTCGTAATACTCGAGATCGGCTTCGCTCGCGCTAACCGGTTGGGACGCCAATACCAGTGTGCCCATGCCGATAGCGGCGACGTAGAACGGGATCTCCACCAAATTGACGCTCACAAATTGCGCCGAGATACCGAATCCTATTAGTGAGGAGAACGCCATCTGCGCGACTTGGGCAAGTTCGGTCGGCTTACCGCTTTCCGTCTTGGCCTTCATGACGCTTTGCAGACGCCAAAGAATCAAGCCATAGAATGCCAACAGCGAGGCGAGTCCCATGACACCGATTTCCGCACCCGTTTGCATCCAGGTGGAATGCGCCGCTTTGTTGACCATGAAGCCATGGTTGTGCGCTACTAGACGAAAGTGGTCAGGACCAATGCCAACTAGTGGGTTACGCGCCATTTCGTCATAGCAAGCACGCCAGAGTGCCAGCCGACTATCGGCCGATTCGTCGCGTTCGGACTTGTCGGCGAATACCGTGGCGAACCGCTCCAAGACTTCCTCGCCTGCCAGTCGGTAGCCAATCAAGGCGGCGGCGATCAGCACGGCGAAATACAATGGCCGTTTGGGAAGCACGTAAAAGGCCGCGATACCGACGCCAATTAGCGCGAGCAAGCCACCACGAGAAAAGCTGAACATCACACCGTGCGTCATCAGCAGAAACACGAGGCTCGCTACCGCTTTGCGCAGCCAGTTCGTCTCGTACAGCGCCAGAAAGAATGCAATGCCGGCACCAGCCACCAAGGTGAGCGCGACGCCGTTGTTATCGAGTCCCGCGAAGCCATCGTAGTAGAAGCGATTGTATCCGCTGAAGTAGGTCATGTTCATTTCATACGCGACAAATCCTTGACTGAGCACGACGACCCAGACCAACTGATTCAGACGCGCGAAGGAGTTGATTAACGTTACTCCCATCGCCATCGGAATAACTACTTTGGCGAGCGTCTCGACAAATGGCCAAGCGACTTCTCGCTGCGGTGCCAGCAACATGCTGATCACGTTCATCGCCAAGAATGCGCCTAACGCAATCATCGGAGCTTTGGCTCTGCCGAGTTGCCAATTCCCCAGGCCATGTAGCAGCCAACTAGCTATGAAGGCGATGGCGATGATCCGGCTGTAATTACCCTCCGGCACGGAATACCACCACATGGCAGTTGGACGCAGCACGCCGAAACAGACGTAGACCAGGAACCCATAGTATGGGTTGAAGAACGACGCCAACGCGCCGCCATACGTCATTCCGAAAGTAAAGAGCAAACCCTTCATGCCGATTTGATCAACGCGCCCGTAGTGCGTTGCCGACTGGGTGTTAATTCACGCGGACAGACTTCTTGCAGCCAATCGCCCAGCGGTGCCAAACAAGCTTCCCACTGATGATGCTCTTGGACGTAGGCGAATCCCGCCTCGGCAAGTTCCGTGCGGCGCGCTGGCGAATCGAGCAATTGCTGAACCGCAGCTTGCCAGGCATCGGCACCATTGGCCACTGCGAACTGTTGCCCAGCCGTTACCGTTAAGCCTTGGCAAGCCGCCGAGGTGACGATCGTCGCGCGCCGTTGCGCCAAAGCTTCTAACACTTTGTTTTGCACGCCCCGAGCGATATGCAGCGGAGCAATCACAATTTCAGCTGCTTGCAAGTGCGGGCTAATCACTGGCGGATTGGCAACCACCGTGATACCTCGCACTCGTCCTAATTCGGACACTTGCGTGGTTGGGTTGCGTCCCACGATTTCTAGCGTCGCGTGCGGGTGGGTCGCGATGATTCGCGGCCAGACTTGCTCCACAAACCACACGATGCCATCCACATTGGGGCGATAGTCGAGCACCCCAACAAAGGCCAGTCTTCCCGGAATGCTCGCGGCAGGCGTCGATTCCTGCGGCGGAAGTTCCACTCCATTGGGAATGACCAATGGACAGGCCTCGAGCGTGACCTCGCGCAGGATTTGCGCCTCGACAGCCGTCGTTACCGTGACGGCATCGGCGCGTTGGACAATCCGACGTTCCAACTTGGCGACCGCATTGGCTTCTCGCTGGTACAGCTGCTTTCGCCATCCCTGCGCGCCGTGAGCAAAGTCTTGCCACTTGCGGCTATCGACATCGATCAGATCAACGAGCTTAGGTACGCGATGCCACAGCGGGCCTTCCACATAGGGAAACATCGTGGAGCAGTAGACAATCGCCGCGTCAAACGGCTGCGCGCGCTGCCACCGCTCGATCGCGTTCTGCAGCGCCGGCTGTGCGAACATGCCTTGGCTAATCGGCCGGCCGCTACACGCAGCCCAGGCACCACGTTTCCAGCGAGACAACCTACCCAGCGGAGGCGTATGAAACTCCGCGCAGTGCCGAGCAAGTTCTGCTTGCGACTCGCGACTCACGGGCTCATCCGCAGGCGACGCCAGGTAGACATCATTCTCACGCGATAAATACTGCAGCATCTGCCAGGCGCGAATACGATCGCCTCGATTGGGCGGATGCGGCACGCGATGCGTCAGCAGCAAAATGCGGCGCTTCATGGCAGCATCGCCTCCGCGGTGAGGGCGTTGTCCTCTCGCCGGGCCTGTTCTGCTATTTGTGGCAACACATCGCTGATACGTCCAAAGCGAAACGTCTTGAGCAAGAGTGTCAATCGATCGGCGGTACGATGGAGATTCGCGCGATGTCTCCACTGGGATAGCTTTGATATGCCGCCAATCTTGGGCTGCTTGGGATCGATTTCCCAGGGATGCAAATAAAACATCATCGGCCCATCGGTAGAACGTTCGGCCCGCCGAAGTCCCCAACGTGTCATTCCCCAAGGAAAAATGCGAAAGTAACCGCCACCTGCCATGGGGAGTCGATAGCCGCCGATTTGCGTGATGGTGGGCGGGAATTCCCAAATCGAACCCGCCGAAGTGTTCCGGCGATGCAATTGCGTCGGCGCGGTGGGGATGCCGTACCGATCGTGGCGAATGGGAAAAATGCTGGCGTCCAGGGTGAAGCCTTCTTCGACCAGAATATCCAGAGCCCAAAGTGTCTTCTCGGTGATCGAAAAGGTCGGCGCGCGGTACATCGTGATCGATTCGTTCACAATCTCTTCTAAGACTTGCTTGGACCGCCGCAAGTCGTCGCGAAACTCCGCAGGCGATTGATGTTGAATCCGATCATGCCAATAGCTGTGAGAACCGACTTCATGACCAGCATCGACAATGCGGCGAACCAATTGCGGGAAGCGCTCTGCCACCCACCCCAGCACAAAGAACGTCGCAAGTGTTTGTCGCTCGGCTAATAGCTCGAGCAACGCTTCGGTATTGCGCACGACCCGACTGGGAAAGCTATCCCAAGCTTCGCGACGCACCACCTGAGCGAAGGCAGCAACATGGAAGTAGTCTTCCACATCGATCGTCAGGGCATGTTTTCGGGAGGGTGTCATCAGTTCTAACAAGTCATTGCTCTTAAGGAGTCGCACGCAAATTCGGCCAGCCTTCCACCGTGCGTTCATCCTCATCGCAATCGGATTCCGGCGCGTGATGCGCGATGCCATTGCGCGGTGCGCTAGTCGCTGCTGTAGCCGTCTGCGGCAGCAGATGAGATGGAAGCAAGTCCTCACGTCGCCAAGAATCGGGTACTTCAGGTTCGCGATGCAGCATGAACAGATGCATCGCCATGTCGCCTGAAATTCCCAGTAACCTCAAGACCGAACAAGCAAACATCCGCACGTCGAGCAACAAGGATGCCGTGCGGATGTATTCCAAATCGAGCACTTGCTTGCGACGCACACTCTCCAGATCGGTGTCCGGGGGGAGATTGATTTGCGCGAGTCCGGAGATGCCTGGCAAAACAGCTAATCGTCGCCAATAGCCAGGGATCGATTCCGCTAGTTTGACGGCGATCTCGGGACGTTCCGGACGCGGGCCCAGCAATGCCATATCGCCTTTGAGCACATTAAACAGTTGCGGCAACTCGTCCAAATGAAGCTTCCGCAGGACTCGCCCGACGGTCGTCACGCGCGGGTCGGAACTGGTCGACCACACCGGGCCAGTCCGCTTCTCCGCATCGATCACCATCGTCCGAATCTTGAGCATTTCAAACGTTCGACCTCGCAGGCCGGAGCGCGTTTGACGAAACAAGGCGGGACCGGGGGATGTCAAACGTACAAGTACGAGCAAAAACGCCATCAAGGGCAAACCGGGAATGAGCAAGATGGCGGCTACGAGACGGCCCAGCAGGTATTTCCAGCGGAAATAGCCAGCCGACTCGATAGAGGTCGCTTCCTGGACAAAGGCTCGTTCGGTGTCGCAAGCAATAGTAGTCACGGTGAGGTCTCGGGTGGGACGCTTGCGCGTCTAGATGATCGATCAGGGGTAACTAACGCATCCGGTCGTTGAGTTCGGACAAGGCAGATTTCAAAAACTCGTCGCATGTTTCCAGCGACGTGTCGTCGTCTTCGTAACAGACGAGTTGCAGCTTATATAAGTAAGGCGCGCCGGCAAAAGCGATCCGCGGCTGTTGTGACGCGCTCCAGGTATCGTCGAACCGCCAGCCATAAACAGCACGCAAGGAGTGACGAGCAACGTCGTTCGTGCGAAATGTCAGTGTCCAAAAACGGGCGTCGCTGTCCGTGACACTCATGGCTTGGCGCTGGCCCGTTGCGACCAAAGCATGACTTCCCAAGCAAATCTCAGGTGTATGAACCGACGTTGGCCCAGAAGGCCCCAACAACACCGAGAACTGTATGCGCTGTCCCGAATCTGCATGTTGATAGAGCCCGCCGATGTATCCATAGTTCTGCAGGATATGGCGTTCCGTATCGCTGAGCGTCGTGGCTTGCACTAGTTTCCAGGGACCGAAATTACTAGGTGAAGTACCGAGTCGCTCTACCGCGATCGCCACTTCGGCAGGGTCGCCCCAGCGCTGTTGCCAGTAACCATGAACAATTCCGCCAGCCACCGTGGCGGCCAGCGCCAGGCTTATGAATAGAACCGTCCGTATTTTTTCCCAACGAATCATTGCGATGATGATGTGTTGCGGTCCGTGTCCGAGATACTGGCCAGCCGAACATCGAGTTCCGCGAAGAGTTGTCGATCCACAGGCGTAAGCGTGCCCAGATCTAAGCCGCGCTGGCGCGATTCGGCGAGCGCTTCACGCGCACCCTTTTTGTCTCCGAGTCCATCTTTCGCGAAGGCTAAATGCAAATAGACGCGCGGATCCGTGTTCGGCCAGCGTGCCAACGTGCTTTGCAATTGCTCCAGTGCCTCTTGGTTTCTGCCCAGACGTAGCAAGATCTTGGCGCGCGTATCAAACAGAAACGGTTGAGCAGGTGATGCCGCCGCCAGGGCCCGATCGATGTATCCCAAAGCGGTGTTAGCCTGGCCTTCGTGATCGGCCATGAGCGCCGCCAAATTGTTCAATCCGATCACTTCGTTGGGTGCGATCTTGACGATCTGTTCTAGAAGTTGCGACGCCTCGGCGTTGCGTTGCTGACGAAGTCGCAGATTGCTGATCGCCAGCAAAACCTGGGCATCTTTGGTCGATGCAGCGGCGGCTTGCAGCATTGTCTCCGCTTGCCTGAAATTGGTATCGCTCGGTTCAACATCCACCAAGACTTCCGCAATCAGCATGAGTTGTTCGTTGGTGGGAGCCTGGTCCTTAGCTTCGATACACGCTGCTAAAGCTTCCGCGTGGCGACCTTTGCCATGCATCCATCGCACGAGCGTAGCAAGGTGCTGAGGATCTTCGCCAATCAGTAGCCTGAGTTGGGACTCGGCGTCCGCATCGCGACCGACATCTTGATAGAGTCCAGCCAATTGCAAGCGATGGGCCGTGCGCTCCGGCTGCTTGTCCGCCGCTGGCAATCGCTCGCCCGCGAGTTTCGTCAATAGTTGGTCGAGCGCTTCTGTCTGCTTGCTAACATGATGGACGGCGGCCTGCAGTTTCCAAACGAGCCAATCTTCTTTATGGGTCGAAGCAAGTTTATCGAGCCACAGCTGCGCCGTTTCCCCGTCACCTTGCCGTAACAGAAACGCAATCAGATTTGTCCAATGATCCTTGGTCGCTTTGGCATTGTTAGCGATGGCCAGATGGAGCTCGCGCGCTTCCGTCATCTTTTGTTCTTGTTCGTAAAGCATCGCGAGCAACTGCTGGTCTTGAATGCGCGGCTGGCTTGTTCGGGTGGCCAATTGCTCGAAGATGGTGCGCGCGGCGGCGAAATCTTCTGGTCGCTGTTGTTGTAATCGCAGCATCCCTTCCAGCCGTAGATCTTCGTTGCTGGAACTTTGGGCGGTGGTTTCCAGCAAGGCTTGGATTTCCGGCCAGACCTCGTGTCGGCGACCGGCGGCGAGGCTGATCGCGAGTAATTGCCGTGCGGCACGAGAATCAGGTGCTTGAACGCGAAGTTTACGCAGCGTCTTTTCGGCAGCAGCGGGATCGAATTGCAACTGGGCCGATGCCAGACGCAATTGAACATTCTGATCGGCAGGATCCGCATCACTTGCCAATTGGTATTGGGCGGCGGCGCGGTCGTATTGTCCTAGCAGCTCATGGCCTTGCGCTAGTAACAGCGCGCGTCCGCGTGGGGGAAGGTCGGCAGAGGCCTCACATGCTTGCAACGCTTGCGCGAACGATGCTCGATCACCACGCGCTTGATGCAACGCCAGCAAGCCACCCCAAAGTCGAGCATCGCCGGGGATGCGAACCAAAGCGTCGCTGAGCAACTTTTGGGCGGCGAGCGATTCGCCTTGGACCTGCTTTAAATGCGCTACCCAAAGCAGCGCAGGAACATCTAGCGGATTCTTTTCCAGCGCCGCTTCAGCCAATTGCAGCGCAACGGCTAGTTCCTGTTGCGCGGCGGCGGAGCCAATCGCAATGAGCGAAGTTTCAGCCGAGAGAGGCGCGCGGGAAGCCAACGCCGCGACGAAGCGATCGACTTCGCTGAAGCGACCCCGCTGATACAGCAGCCGCACGAGGCGTTCGTAGGTGGGGAGTTGCGATCCATCGAGTATCACGACTTGCTGATAGGCCTTGATTGCTTGATCCCAATCCTTCTGCTGTTCGGCAATAGCACCCGACAACATCCAGGTGTGCGGCCAACCGGCGCGATGTCGCGTCAGCCATTGCTCCAGTTGGGTAATCTCCGCCTTCTGTGAAGCACTCAGAGGGCCACTCGCCAATAAGCGCCGAGCGCGAACGTATCGCCAGCCGGCGCCTCGCTCTCCTTCGATCGCCGACAATTCGTTCTCGTAGACCAAAACTTCGGACGACTTTGAATTCAATGCCGCGTTTGCCAAGAGCAACAAGAGATAGGGATCGCCAGGCGATTGTTTGGCCAGTCGCTGCCAGGCTTCTGGCGCAACTTCTGGCTGCTTTGCGACCGCTTCGAGTCTTCCCCAAAGCCGCGCAGCCTGATGAATCTCAACGCCCGTTAGTTTTGGCTCTATCTCGCTCAACACTTTTCGTGCTGCCGCGACATCGCCGCGAGACAGCAACAGCTCCGCCTGTCGCAGGTATGGTTGCCTTGAGGTTGGTTGTAGCGTTCTCCACCGGGCAAGTGCCTTGTCGGCACCAACGGGATCGCCACATTGCGCCAGTGGCACGACGATGGAAGCATGGAGCGCGGCAGCGTCAGGGTACTTCTCGGCAACTTCCTGCAACATGGCGCAGACATCCGCACGCGACGTGCTCCCCCGCTCCGCTAACAACAAGCCAATTCGCGCCAACGCCGGTCGAAAGTCATTGGGAAGATGTTCGCTAGCTTGGTCCAAGGCCGCTTTACACGCCGACCAATCGCGATCCGCAAGTGGCAGGCGCGCTTGCTGCGATAGATAGATCTGCGCGATCAAGAGCCAGGCTTCGCCATTGTCGGGTGAGCGACGGGTGGCGAACTCACCATGCTTGAGCGCTTCCACGATCTGACCGTTGGCCGCATACATGCGCGCTACCGCCAAGCGAGCCGCCGCGGAAGCAGGTTGCAGCGACACGATTTGTTCCCAGCATTCCGCTGCCAGGTCGTAGCGTTCGAGCATGGCTTCGCGTTCGGCCAGCAATTGCCAGGCAGCGATGTGTCGCTGCATGTCGTCGACCCCTTGTCGATCCGAATGCGACGCCAGCGCCACTTCGCGCAGCAAGCCCGTCGCATGGTGCCAGTCCTGCTTTTGAATGAACCAACGGGCGCGCAGCATATTGGTAGTGCCACGAAGCTGCGCGAGTTCGGTCGGAGACAAGCGAGTATCATTCGACGCTATATTGCGTTCCAAAGACGTGATGTAGGGATCCGCCGCTTCAGTCTTCTGTTCGGCGACAAATATCGCGGCCAATCGCATTTGCAGGTCAAGGGGCTGCGCTGGTTTGAATTCCAACGCTTGCTGCCACTTGGCGACCGCTTCTTGCGGCTTGCCTGCGCCGAGTTCCGCGTCTCCCCACAAGCGATGGATTAGCGGCGACTTCGGCCAACGCTCAGCAAGTTTCTGGCAGGCAGCGAGGGCGGCGGGCCATTGCTTTTGTCGGATGGCAAATTCCGCGGACGCCAATAGCACATCTTGATGATCGGGTGACAGCTTCTCCGCTTGCGCTAAGTCTGTATCCGCGCCATCGAGTTGATAGCGCACGCGATAGCGGTGCCGGGCCAGCCAGGCGGCAGCAACACTCGGCGCGTTGGTCACTAGCTCATCAAGACAAGCTTCCGACTCTGTTTTGTCCGATGCCCGTTGCAGACGTTCGCCTTCGGTCCGCAAAGCGATCGCGGCCTGCCAGTGCAGGCCAATATCTTGCGGATTCGCTTGCATCGCCAGTTGAAACGCAGCCCGCGTTGGATCATTAAGCCGACCATGCTGTTTGAACTCCATCGCATACCGCGCTATAGCAGCGACGCGCAAGCCGGTGGGATCGGTGGGTTCGCATTGCAACAAATAGCGGGCTTGTTCGGCTGCGGCCGAGAACTGGTGTTGTTCGATTAACAAACCGCCCAGTCGCCGCCGCAACGGGAGATTGTCAGGATTGGCACCGACGGCTCCAAAGTACAGATCCGTAGCCCGACCTTGTTGACTGGGATGCGTCATCGCACGATCGAAGCACTCGGCTAGCAGCGCCCGCGCCTGATTGTCGTCTGGTCGCAATTGCAAGTAGCGGTGCAAAGCATCCGCCGCAGGTTGCCAGGCTTCAGCGCGCTCGTGAACACGAGCGCGATCCAAAATCGCGTAGGCGAGCCGCCTCATCTGCCAGGCGTGCACCCCATAAGCACCGCCGACCAGCAAGAATAGCGCCAGCGCGCTCACTAGCAGGAATTTCCAACGCAGTCTGCGTGGAACTGTCGTGCTAGAGGGTGTGATCGAAGTCGGCGAATGCGCAGATGACGCACCGGCCTCCTTGTTCCCGCGTGGCAAAATCAGATGTGTTCGGCGTCGAGCGATGGGACTTTTAACGGACAGAGTCAACAGAATCGAAACGAGAACTTAGGTACCGGCGCGTTGATAGCGATAGCTACTATACTTGGCCGCGTATTGGCGCGATGGCACACCATTGAGGACCGCTCCCAGGTTGCGTGCCCCCACAGTTCGCAGTCGCTCGCAGGCGGCTTTAACTTGCGCTTCGCGGCTATGGTCGCGCATCGTGCAAAGCAACACGCCATCGACTTCTTTGGCGATGACCAACGCCTCGGAGGCCAACAAAATCGGCGGCGTATCGACAATAACATAGGCGTACTGAGCGCGAACATCGGAGATCAACGATCGCAAGCAACTGCCATTGACCAATTGATGGGGATTACCAGTCATTTCGCCTGCTGGCAGGACATGGACGAATTCACTCCACTGCGTATTGATCGCTTCCGCGAGCGTAAGTCGACTTTCCAGAACATCCGCCAGGCCAGGGGTACCGACGATCTGGAACAGCCGATGCACGTCCGGCGAACGAAGATCAGCGTCGATCAAGAGAGTCTTTTCGCCCGTCGCCCTCGCGATGCTGACCGCAAGTTGGGCCGCGACACTCGTCTTGCCTTCGCCGGAAACGGCGCTGGCGACGGCGATCACCCGCACATCCGAACGCTCGTCCCCCAGAACCAGACACGTCCGCAGGCTGTCGACACTTTCTTCAAAGAGCGACAGGTCTTGAATGGTCGTGATATTTGCGAGTACGCGATCGGTGCGTTGCGGCAAGCGCGCCACTTCGCCGACGACCTGCACGGACGCCTCGTGATCGAGTTGTTCGGCGTCGTTGATGCGGCGAATGGTACGTTCCCACAAGAAGGCCACGCCCAGGGGTAACGCGAAACAACCAGCCGCCGCCATAAGCCACTTCGACAACGGAAATGTCTCAAACGGTAGCATCGGAACACTAGCCATTTTGAGACGCGCGACGCGCGCCGGAGCGCGCGTCTCGGTACGAAGCGCCAATGCACGTTGGGCAATCAGCTCAAAAACGCGTTCCTCGCGCACCAGTTCCGCGCGGGCGAATTCAAGATCGAGCGACTGACTGCCTGTTTGTCCCGCTTGTTTGAGTTGCTTATCGTATTGTTCCCGCAGAACTTTCTCCGCAGCTTGCACGCCTAAAAGCGATTGCTCCATGCCTGCGAATTCTTCACCGTGGCGAACTTGCGACGCGATCTGCAGTTCGTCCTTCACGCTGTCGCGGAGCGAGATTTTGAGGCGGGCCAAACGTTGATTCAACTGTTCGATCTCACCACCCAGGCGACGGTGGGCAGGATCTTTCTCGCCATGGATTGAAGTTTCCAAGACGCGGTCTCGGAGGCCTTCTTTGCTGCTGATCAACGCCTTGATCTCGGTGATCTCGGGTCGTCGTTCGACGGCGCTGTCGATCATTTTGGCCGGCAACTCGCGGCGTGGATTCGCTTCCACATCGCCCATGGCGGCCATTTGTACTTCCAACATGCGGCGTTCTACTTCGATGGCGGAAAGGCGCGTCATCAAGCCATCGATGGGATGATTGATGACGACAACATCGCCTGCTGGCGCGCCCGTGAAGGCGTCGCGCCCCGAGATCTGATTACTTAGCTCTCGCACGTTCTCGCGTAGCCGAGCGACTTCCTGCGAGCGAATTTGCTTTTCTTCATCGAGCAATTCCAGCATGCGTTGATTGCGCGACGTATCCTGCTCATTGCGCAGTTGCAGGTACGATTCGACGACGGCATTCACGAGGCGCGTTGCGCCTTGCGCATCGGGACTATCGTAGGAGACCTCAAACAGTTCGGAACTACCGATCGCGGCGACGCGGATACGTTTGGCGAGCCAGGAGACTGGCTCGGGTTGTTCCATGATTTCAGGGATGGCAGCGACATCCGCATTGCTGAGTGCGGGTCCAATTACTAAAGCGCTGCGAATGAGTTCGATCTGGTTCTGGACATAGCGTCGCGAATCGTCTTGTTGCGGGTAGGCGAGATGCGTCGGGGCGTCTTGAATTTGCAACAGCGCCACAGCGCGATACTTGGGCTCAAATTGCCACCACAACCCGACTGACGCGATTGCGAGCAACAGCAGCGACAGGGGAGTCGCCACTTTCCACCAACGTGCCCAGACGCGCCACACAAACATGGGAGTGATGGCGTTGCTGGGCACCGGCGGCGCGCTGGGACGAACGACGCGTGACTCGATCACGCGTGTATTGGCGATTGGGTCGTCACGATCGGTCCCGCGCTTTGGGAGTTGCGACGAGCTGTTGTTAACCAGTTCCATAGCTTTTCTCGCGTATCCAGTTACCCTCGCCGACTCGGAGCCAACGAACCGCGATGCCGTTGCATCGCGTCCGTCATCCGCAGCGACACTTGTTCCGTCCATAAACAACCTAAATACCAATGCACCGCGCCCATCAAGATCGCGGCGAGCGGCACCATCAACCAACCGGCGGCGTCATGCGCAACACGCTCTGCGAACCATGTCGGGCAATACACGAAGCACACGGCGGTAATCACGATCCGTAGCACATTGGCGCAAATCGCGATGGGCAGCGCACAGACCACCAGCAAAATGCGGTCCAGCCAATGCCGCGTTCCCAAGACCGACCACGCAAACGCGGCAGCCACAATACCCATAAAAATCCGCAAGCCAGCACAAGCACGCTCAACTTCCAAAACGTGCTCGCCCAGCAAGATCGTATGCCCTTCCGCGAATGCCGGCTGTCCGATCGTTTGCAGGATCCAGACGCTCCCTGTGCAAGCGATGCTTTGAAGCGGATAGCTCAAACTGTGTTCCAGCCGAAACGGCAGCGGAATCATAAAGATCAAGAACGCGACCGCCGGCAGCGACCATTTGAGAACTTGCCAACCCCACAGCAACCAAACCGCGCCCGCGATCCACATCATGATCGCCCAGCCGTCGATCGTCTCGTAGAAAAAGACTCCACTCGCGGCACGCATCGTGAAACTTAGGCCGATCAGCAGCAGGCCGCCCGGCGACAGCACGTTGGATGGGATTGGGCAACGATCCCGACGAAACCAAAGCATGGCCAAGGCGACGAGCGGCACGAGGAAGCCATGCGAATAATCTGGCTCGACACGCCACGTAGCCACCAAGTTGGCCAGCGTCGGCCAGAACGACCAGGCTGCGGTGACACCGAGGATGGTGCCCAGCAACAAGCGGTTGGTGGTTGAATTTTCGTTAGCTGCAGGCATCGACAAATTCAAATAATCGACAATGAGTGCTGGTTCGTCACGCGCGGACTTCGTCCCCGTGGGTTGTGCAGAACCCTTGAATCAACCTTCCTTTTGGCACCGCATTGCAATGCCAGGAAGGTGTTATTTAGTGCTTTGAACATCCCTGATAATCGTGGCGTAAAAGGTCGTTGGCTTTGGGGCCGACAAAACTTCACGTCGTTCCATGCACTACGTCGCGACACCCAATCAGCATCTCATTGCCATCCGCGAAAGAAGGCTGCCCCAGGATCGAGACAGCTGCGGCAATGAGTTGAGTATTCGCTACGTGCCTGCAAGTCTAATCACCTGCCCGAAAGTGTCAAGCAAGTTGCAGGTTTGCTCGCGCCTTGTTGCTTCGGACAGGAGTTTCGGAAACTGGCGGAGGTTTGCCTTAACGGTCAGTGAGTTGTCGCTTCCTATTTTTGATGGTGGGGCGCAAGCGAAACTTTACACCTTTGCGCAAACCCGTATACGAGAGCGAGCGAGTTTTGCGCTAGCATTTTCCCGTCGAAACTTACCTGCGCATTTGGCATTTTCCCGTAACTCTTGACTGCAATTGTAGTTAGCAGTTGAACCAGGCGAATACGGGACGAGTAGGGGGTGTCTTGGCACGTGTTGTGCTTATATGGCCCCCACGACAACAGCAAACAGACCTCACCGGTCACCCATTCGGATCTTCGAATGATACGTTAGTTGCCCGCCGCTGTTGTCACGAATGAAACAACATGAAATGAATGCTGTGCAGGGAGTGCCTTGAAAACCTTTCAGCGGGTTTTCAAGTGCTGTTGCGCTGTTGTTCACCTCGATAGCTCGCCTTTGCGTCTCTTGAACCGCGCTGAGAGTGCGCAATTGCGAGCTATCGTTTTTTCCCACTTGCACTTTTGCGATCGTCCATCGTTCGCTGGGCTAGAGATATGCCTATACTTGCCGCCGAAACCAGCGAATTTCCCGAGTCCTTGCTGAGCGACTTCGTACCTACTGGCCAACGTGCCTGGTGGGCGGTCTACACGAAGCCTCGTCAGGAGAAGGCGTTGGCGCGCGATCTGGTCCGGATGGAACTTCCCTTTTATCTTCCCTTGGTGAAGAAGGCGAGTGTGATTCGCGGCAAAGAAGTGATTTCGCAATTGCCGCTGTTTGACGGCTACCTGTTTCTCTACGGCGACGAAGAGGAACGCATGCGCAGTCTTTCGACACGCCGCATTGCGAACGTCGTTAGCCCAGGCGATCAACTGCGAATCGCCCGCGATTTGCGGAACATTCGGCAGCTCATTGCCTCCGATGCTCCGCTGACAATTGAAAGCCGTATGTTGCCCGGTCAACGCGTCCGCATTCGCAGCGGTTCGATGAAAGGGATGGAAGGCAACATCGTCTTGCGGCGTGGCCAAACGCGGTTGTTGGTCGCCGTCGACTTTTTGCAGCAAGGCGCTTCGATTGCGATTGATGACTTCCGTCTCGAAGCAATTGATTAGTCGCTCCTAATATTGCTTGCCGAGCGACCGTTCTTTCTGCGGTCGATGCGCCATCTCCGCTGCGGGACTAGCTTGCTCTTCGTTAGCTTTCGAGTTCTGTTCGTCCGCGACAACGATCGAACGCTCTTGCGGCAGTTCCACGATCACCGCCGACGAAGGTCCATCGCTCTCAGGCAGGGAAAAGCCATGCTTCCCGACGAATTTCATCGGGAGTGGAGTCTCGGTCACGACCGAGACTCGCTGCGGAAGTTCTGCAGGCGCGTTGGGTAGCGACTTCTGGGCGACAGGCGTTGCGATCTGCGTGCGCCGTTGCGATTGCTGCGGTGGCATCGGCTCGCCGAGCGGAGTTTCGATAATCTCTTCCCCCGGCGCGGGACACATGCCCGGAGGCGGGCAAGGCGACCATGGCTCCGGCCACTGCGTCCAACACGTGGATTGGAAGCCATGAAACGGCGCCTCCACCATGGTCGGGCAATGTTTGGACGTCTGCTGTGCGGGAATGTACCAACTGCCGTGTGGGTAATGATAGTACGCGATATTGGGATCGCCACAAAAGTCATAGCCTGTGTGGCGATGCTGGTAGACGCTATACGGATTTTTGCATCCGCACAGCAGCAACAGCGCTAGCAAACAAATCGCCAGTAGCCAATGTTCGCTCGTGAACGCGGACTTTTCCATACCTTCTCCTAGCGCCTGGCGGTTTCCCTCCCAGACATCGGCTTTCGCAGTCGGATGTGATCCACGCAGTTGGCGGCGCAGTTGCTGGAGTTTTACTTTGTGTCTCATGCGAGATTTCCCTTGTCACATCGAACTCAAACTGGCAAGCGCGAAGAACGACTCACGTTCTGATCGCAACCGGACCAATCAGGCCTAGAATCCACCGCCAAAACCGCCGTTGTTAAACTGATTGCCGCCACCCTTGAGCACTGGCCCGGACAGACGGGTGACCGTTCCCGTTCCCAGCAGCGTGAAGCCCATCATCCGCTCAAACGGCGACAACAGTTTTCCCAAGTGCGTGTCGAATGCCACCATCTTGTCTTCTGCCACAAAGACGCGATCGCCCGGCAGAATCTGATAATTGGAGTTGGTCGACGCCTCTTCCGTGATCGCGAACCAATCGACAGGCAGAATCTGGACCGTGCCCAATTCGCGCGTCGGTCGCGAGATCCAAATCCGTTTGGACGAAACCTGGTTCAGGCCATTGATCTGCGAAATGGCGTCCAGCACCGTTTCATTGCCAGTCACGGGGAAGCGATAAACGCCGTCACCGAGCCCCGCGCCTTGCATAATGACGTAGTACGATTTGCTGTTGTACGCATAGACCTGGATCGAAATCTGTGGGTTATCGAGGTAACGCTCCAGGAACGCTTCGATGGTGTACTTCGCTTGCTCGAGCTTTTGCCCAACGATCAATACGCTGCCGTAGTTGCCGAGCGTCACGGTGCCATCGGGACCAACGAGGAATTGTCCGGTGACTTGCTGCGCGGCACCAAGTTCAGCGAGCGCCACCGTCACCTCCGGTTCCTTCAGGTAATTCTTAAGATGCGCTTCGACGGCTCCCTGAGCCTCGTCCGTCGTGAGTCCCGCCACTTTCACCAAACCATAGGGCGGGCCGAGATTGACGGTGCCGCCCGGCTCAATCGGATAGGCACCCGCGATGGGCGATTCAGGCAGGGTACCGGACGATTGAATCGCCAGTACGTCCAGCGCCCTCAGCTTATAAGGCGAGCGGGGTATCGCTTGTAGCAAGTCGATTTGCAAGATATCCGGCGGCTCCACCACATACGTCGGCAGCACGACTTTGTTGAGTTCGCGCGGCATGGTGGGATACGTAGGCGGAAGCCGCTGTACCAACTTCTGATCGTGATGCTTCATCGTGGAATGGCACCCGCTCAGGGAAAGACCACCCACTAAAGCGATCAAGCACAGCAACCGCTGCCAGGTATTGTGAGCCGTGAACATAATTCGCACCTGGGTAAGTTCCGATTCTTCAATCGCCACGCATCGCACTCGTTGTGCCTCAACAGACGGCTACAACCGATGCGCGCTGAAATCGCGTTGTTCCTTGAAATCGGAATGGAAGCGTGCAAGCCCTAGGTCAAACACTCGGTCGGAACGGATTTTCCACTCGTGCCAGGTCTGTCGCAACGAATATAACCAGCGCGCCGGTCGTGCTTCGTGTGCGGGACATACTCGAAAAGACACTTATGCCAGACGTGTGGGTTTTGCAGGCGATGGCGTTGCGACTGTTACGACGCGGTCAGGTTGCAATGTCGTTACGACCCATAATCTCCCCGTGCGAAGCCGCGCGCGGTGGAGGCGCAAGGGGCGACAATCAGTCCGGATATGAGGAATGCATCGCTCGCAACGAGCCGTAGCAGATGGTCGGAATTTAACGTTGCACGGGCCGATAACTTCAGAGTCAGGCTATTGAGATGCGCGGTGCGCTCGAGACCGTGGATTTGTCATACGCGGCAAATTCGCTACACTTTAACATCGGCCCCGGCACATTTGGTTTGGGAGGAAATGGACATGCGAGCGATTTTGCTACCTCTACTACTCGCCGCGATGCTCCTGAGTGGTGCTGCGGAAGCCCTGGCTCAAGCCCCTCAAAATCGCTCCTCGCGCTACTCGCCATCGCGACCGACCATCAGTCCTTGGCTCTATCTGCCTCGTGGCGGCACCGGGGGCGTTCCCAGTTACTATGCCTGGGTGCGGCCGCAGTTCGACCTGCAGCGCCGTGAGCAGTTGATCGATGGTGAGATTCAATCCATGCAAGGGCAGATCTTGCGCGAGCCGACGCGCGGCGCAGGCGCGCCGTCATCAGCGGCCAGCTACTTCAACTACGGCCATTTCTATCCACAGGGTGGGGCGGGCGGTGGGCAACGCTAGTGGCGAGTTTGCACGGCGGGATTGCGCTTAGGTGGCAATTGCGCGCCACGGGGTTTATATTCTAGAGATTGCCGTAGCTCCGCTTCATCGCTGGGGCTGCTCCTCCAAATCTCTTTCCCACCCCGTACAGGATCCCTCTCATGTCTTCAGTTCAGAAGAGTCGGCGCTCATTCTTGCAAACGTCGGCTGCTGCGGTCGCGGCCGGTGCCGCCGTTCCCTATTTCGCCTGGACCGAACCAGCTTTTGCGAATCAAGCCAAGAACGACCGCCCTCGCATCGGTTGCATCGGTGTCGGCAGCATGGGCACAGGCGACGCCCATGGTCACGCCAACTTCGGTGATATCCTGGCGGTTTGTGACGTCGATAAAAAACATGCCGAACGTGCTCGCGAAGACAAGAACATTGGCAAAGGCAAGGCCGATGCCTACGAAGACTATCGCAAGGTACTGGAGCGCGATGATATCGATGTGGTGAGCGTCGTCACCCCCGACCATTGGCACGTCAAGATCGCCATCGAGGCGTTGGAAGCTGGCAAGCACGTCTTCTGCCAAAAGCCGCTGACGCTGACGCTCGAAGAAAACCAACTCATTCGCGCCGCCTGCAAGAAATATCCCAATCAAGTCTTCATCGTCGGCACGCAGCAGCGCGACGCGAAGAACTTGTTCTTGCGCGCCGTGAACATGGTTCACAAAGGCTTGCTCGGCAAGATCAACACCGTCACTTGCAGCATTGGTGGTGGCGATGTTGGTGGCCCGTTCAAGAAGAGCGATCCGCCGTCCGAATTGAACTGGGACATGTGGCTCGGCCAGGCTCCGAAAGTGGACTACATCAAGGAGCGCTGCCACTACCAATTCCGCTGGTGGTATGAATACAGCGGTGGCAAGTTCACCGACTGGGGTGCGCATCACGTCGATATCGCCACCTGGGCGCTCAACGAAGACAAAGAAGGAAGCGGTCCCATCGAAATCGATGGCACCGATGCCAAGCATCCGGTCAAGTACGAGCATGGCTATCCGACCGAAGACGACAAGTACAACACGTCGCAAGATTTCGCCGTGAAGTGCAAGTACGGCAGCGGCACCGAAATGATCGTCACCAGCCGTGGCGATAACGGCGTGCTATTCGATGGCGAAAAGGGACGTATCTTCGTCAGCCGCGGCACCATCAAAGGCAAGCCGATCGAAGAGAATTGGGACAAGGACCAATACTCCGACGAAGATGTGAAAACGCTCTTCAAAGGCAAGCAGCACGAAGGTCACAAGAACAACTTCTATCGCTGCATTCGGGAAGGCGGTTTGCCTGTCAGTGACGTGTTTAGTCACGTGCAAGCCATGGCGACTTGCCATCTTTCGGCCATTGCCGCACGATTAGGCCGCAGCATCAAGTGGGATCCCAAGAGCGAGAAGATCGTGGGCGACGACGAAGCCGCCAAGCTCTTCGCGCGCGATCGCCGTGAAGGATTCGATATCCACAAGGTAAGCTAGACAGCGATTGACAATCCGTCGCAAGAAATAGCAACGCCAGCCTGTGATTCACAGGCTGGCGTTTATTGTTGCTGCAGTTCCATGGCGTGAGCTACTTGCGAACGACCGCCGGAGCCAAGCGCCAACGACGCCAACCAAACAAGCTACCGACCGAAGCGATCAACGCCCAGACGCCCAAGCTAGCTGGCTCCGGCAGATTGATTTGAAACGTTGGTGGCGGAACTTCTTGACCAAGGTGAACGTTTTCGATCAGGAAGATCAAGTCGTTGAAGTCGTCGTCCGTGTAGTGACCATCGGCACGCTTCAAATCCTCGAAGGCGATGATGATATCGTTGGTGTTGAAGATGCCATCGGTGCCGAGCGAAGAATTGACGAACGGTTGATTGTTGCCAAAGAAAATCAACGCTTGCGGCAGTTGGCCGGGATTGCGCGTGTCGTCCGTGTAGACGGTGTAGTCGAGGTCTCTGGTGTCACCATCGTCGGCGTACACTTGCAAGTAGAGTCCAAACTGATGGGCGAGCGCACTCGCCGAAAACCCACCGGTAATCTGGTCGCCCAAAGTATGGCGTGGCGCGCCCGAGATATCGACGCGATCGAAAATCACGCGCGCGATCGAGGGGTTATTAATCTCGTAGATGCCCAACACGTTGGAACGCTCGTAGCCAGCCACGGAACCTAGGAAGGTGAAGCTTGTGAGACTGTTAGGCTGAAAGCTGCCATAGTTGGTTTGATTCTGCATCGCGTCTAAGGCGGTCGCACTGCCAAACAAACTGGTAAAAATCGACTGCAACTGCGGCAAGTCGCCCACCTGAATCTGAACCGCGCCAGCGCGATCATTTACGATGGGATCGGCACACGCGATCGAACCACTAACCAACACCAGCAAAAGCGCAGCACTGTTCCGGAGTGTTGTGCACATTGGGCAGCCTCATTTTGTAAGATAAGAAGTGAAGTGGCGCGGAACGCCATGCACACGCTGGATGCTAACTTGAATGGAAATTGAATTCCAGCATTTTGCCGGAAATATCCCAGATTTTTCTGCCCAGACGTCCGCACGCTTCAAGGCAAGCATCCAAGTTTACTTGCGCAAAAGTGCATCGTGTTTGTGTCACAACTACCGCATCAGGGGATGCAATGAATCACGATGATAGCGCTCCCTCGTTCCAATCGTGGGGCCCCATTGGATAGCGAGCTTCAACGCACGATCGATCAGTTCTTCACGCCTCGGCGCGCGCCCTTAAGCGCGCGCGATGAATTGCTCTTGTCACAAGGGGAGCCACTGACTTTGTTGGACGGCGAAGTGCTAGCGACGACTTGGGGAAAGGGTCCCACGGTTTTGCTGGCGCATGGCTGGGAGAGTCGGCGTACGCATTGGGGAGCTTTTATTGAACCGCTGGTAAGCGTCGGACTGCGCGCGGTAGCGATCGACGCACCAGCGCATGGGGACTCGCCGGGCGAGCAGACCGATGTCTTGCGCTATGCGATGGCGCTGGGGCAACTCGCCAACGAATTGGGTGAGTTATGTGGCGTCGTGGGACATTCCTGGGGCGCTGCCGCCAGCATTCTTGCTGCCAGACGTGGACTAGGCATCCCTCGGTTGGTGTCCATAAGCGGCCCCGCCTCGCTGGACACTTTTGTCGAGGGTTGGAGATTGCGGAAGAACATCAGCGACGAGCAAATGCCTGTCTTTCGCGAGGCGGTCGAACAGCGCGTGGGAGCGCCGCTAGAACAGCTCGATGTACTAGCGGCGGCGAACTCGCTGACGTGTCCGGGATTGGTTATTCACGACGAGCGTGACTTGGATATTCCGCTGGCAGACGCCCAGCGACTCCATGCCGCCTGGCCCCAGTCGCGACTCGTCCTGACGAAGCGGTACGGCCATCGTCGCATCCTGCTCGCCAAGGATGTCGTGCGCGAAGTCGTAGAGTTTCTGAGTCCCGATGAGGGCGACGGATAGGTCCCGTCAACTCGCTATTCTTCGGATTTGGGGGCCGATTCCTCGACCACCTTTTCGTCCACCTTGGCATCTACGGCAGGTGCAGCCGCCACGACTTCATTCAACGTCACTTGATGCGGGAACTTATTGCGCCACAGCGCCAGTGCACGTCCGGCATGCGACGAGAAGGTGAAGTAACCCGGCACGTCCTTATCCTGAATTCCATCCATCGTTTTGACGATCCACTGTCCCGCAGCGGCTAGCACGGGTCGCGGCGGATGGAGTTCGTCGGCCAATTCGCGGGGCACCATCGCCCACCATTCCAACGCATGCCCTGTGGCAATAATCCGATCGGAAAGGCTATCGCCATCCACCGCAGTGGGAACTACGGAGGTCGGTTTCGCCGTGGGCCACGTGGAATTCCAGAAGCCATCGGCATGCTGATGCGCCACCAGTTTCTGCGTGATATCGCGGAGGTAATCGACGACTTCTTGTTTCACTGCTGGGGACAGAATCGGCTCTTGCTCGTTGACGCGCAGCAACACCACCAACGTATACAAGCGATGATTACCAAAGCACACGCCTTGCGGCTGCTCCTGGCGCATGATGCGTTGCGCGATGGTATCGAAGCTAATCTGCTGCCCTTCTTTCGTCGTCCAGGTAGTACTTGGCGGCATGAACATCGCGAAGGTCATCGCCGACCATTCGTACTCGACTTGATTGATGCTGAACTCGCGAATCACCTCTTCGACCATCTCGCGATAGGTGCCGGGGCCTTTAGGCGACACGATCGGAAAATCGAGCGGCGTTCCCACTTCCGCCAAAGATGCGACGGTATGATCATGGTGACTGCTCGACATATCCCCTTCCGCCACGCGTACTCGCACGCCACCGGAAGGCATATTAATCAGCAGCGGTTTCTTCTTGCCTGCTTCGCCGTAAAGTTGCACAAAGCGATTGTTATCCGTCAGTAGGTTTCGCATCTCCGCGCCCGAAACGCATTGCGCATCTTGGAACTTCGCTTCTTGACCCCAGAAGCGCAAAGCATGATCGATGTGATTGATCTTTGTCTTCTCGCCAGCCATACGAGGGCGGAGCTTCGTCAGCACACGGCTGAGCTGCTCGTCAGTGACCACGACTTCGTAGTCATACAGCGGCGAGATGGCGATGGGTGTGGGACGGAGCGCGGGAATCGCTACCTTGTCCGGTTCACTGCGCAAGCGGATACCAATCGTTGCACCAGCAACCCCCAAGATCACCACCTGGGAGATCAAGAACACAATGGCAGGCAAGACGCGCCCCGAACGCAGGCGAGCGTGGCGAGTTTTCATGATTTGCTCCCTTCCAGTTTCTCAGGGGCTTCGCCGCCGGGTTGATCGTCCGCGGCTTTGGCCGGCGCTTCGCCATCGGCAGGCTTCAACGGCATTGCCACCCGGAGATAAACCACTGCCGCATCGTCGTCATAGGCAATACCCCAACCTTGCGTCTGCTTCATGGCCTGCACGAGGATCGGTTCTTGCGTTTTGTCGAGCACCAGCGTCGTGACGTTGTAGCGATCGAGTACACGTTGCCAGCCTGGCTCAGCGCGCGTGATGCGGTTGTAATCTTGCCATACTTGCGGTGGCGCTAGATGGATATTGGAAGTTACAAAAGGTTGAAAGCCAGGTACTTCCCGGACGAACCAATCTCCCCAGTGCTGCGGCTGAAAGACTTGACCACGCGGAGGATGCTTCTGCAGGAAGGCGGTCAGTGATAGAGGAGACGAACTGGCATCGTGGAGTTGCTCCGGTGTGCGCTTCTTGCCGCCAACCACCATCGTGCCAAAAGGCGTGAACGAGAAACCCAACCACACCACCAGCGCCGTGACCAGCGTGAAGTGAAACGATCGCCCCGGCGGCATCACATATTCCCCCTCCGGCCAGTGCGTGGGTAACGGCGCTTCGGGAACTCTCGGTAACCAACGTGCCCAGATGTCGGCGACATGCGGCGCGATCGCCCAAGCATATGCCGGAGCATACCAGCCCAGCATGCGCATGCTCTTGACCGATGCGAAACCGAACACCGCAATCACCAACACCTGCGTAGCGGTGACCTTCGCCTTGCTTTGTCGCCAGAGAAACAGCAACAACACCCACGATAGCGCGAACTCGCGACCACCAATGCCGAGAATCACCAGCGGTTGCCATTCCAAGACGGTCGCCAGGTTCACATTCTTCGCGAAAGTGAGATTGTAGACGAGCAACTCCCAGCCATAAGGATTGATCAGCGTGGCCACGAGCGCCAGTTCGGTTGCGAATGCATAGCGCTGCACATTGGCGTCGCCCAGACCCGCCAGCAGACTCTTGTTCCGCCAGGCCACATCCATAGCCCGACCCGCGGCGCAACATCCCAGCAGGATCAAACCGACCAGATACGATCCATGAAAATTTGCCCAGACGCAAAACAGCAGCGGCACGCCGATCCAAAATGCAGGTAAGGCCCAGGGCGTTTGCTTCGCGGATGACTCGCCTTCTTCGCGCCCCAGATCGGTGCGCGTGATCAACCATAGCAGCACGGCAAAGAGCAACGCGCCGAAGCACTCGGGGCGCAGCGTGGTCGCGCGACTCCAACCTACCACCAACACCGCCAATGATCCGAACAACATCGGACCAATCCGGCCGGATTGCAAGAAGAACGTTCTGGCCAAGACCAGCATCGTCCCCATCACCAACAATGCGAACATGATCGACAGGCCGACCGGTCCCACCTGGGCGTCCACAAGTCCGAACACGACCTGCGACAGCCAGGCGCTATCGATCACCTTCATCCCCTGCGCTAGCGGAAAGAACGGATCTTGCTGGGGCAGTTCGTGATGTTCCAGAATCCAGTGCCCGAACAGCGTATGACCCCACAGATCGGTCGATCGTAGCGGCAGATAGCTAAATAGCAGGAAAATACCCGAAAAGAACGCCGCCACGCCAATATGCGACGCCTTCAGCGCCCACCGCGGCGAAAGCTTCGGTGTAAGTTTAGGCTGTTCCGATTTCGATTCGGGCTCTTGATCGAGCGACTTGGACATGACCATCTTTCCGGTTGACCACGGCCTGTCTGCTGCAGCGCCGCGGCGATTCAGTTACCGCATCCATCCCCAACTTACCGGAATAGCAACTAAGGCATCTCCGTCTCGGTCTTTTCGGTGGTCTCCGTGGCAGGCGTCGAGGTCGGTTGCGTCTCGCTATCGGACTTCGACTTTAAGCTGTCCAACATCTTCTTAGCGTCCTGCTGATACTTCTCCGGCACGCCGAGTTGAATCGCGCGCTCCAAGCTGCCACGTGCCGCCGTGTATTTCTCACGATCGTTCAGCACCAAGGCCCATTGATAGA
The DNA here is from genome assembly GCA_041752355.1 of Pirellulaceae bacterium. Lineage (GTDB taxonomy): Bacteria > Planctomycetota > Planctomycetia > Pirellulales > Pirellulaceae > JAEZGD01. The sequence goes on from JBGSHH010001044.1 coordinate 25,616, forward strand.
GCAGCAGTGGATTCTCTTGATACATGGCGTTGGCCCGCGTCAGCACTTTATCCGCTTCTTCCAAGCGATTGGCCTTGCGATAAACCACGGCGATGGTGTCGATGAAGTTGATCGGCATCTGCTCGACGGTGGCCTTGCCGCGCACCTGTTCGATAACCTTCACCGCTTCGTCCGTTTGATCGAAATTGTTAGTCAGGATCCATGCCAGGTTATTGCCTGCGATGAAGTTCGTCGGTTGCGCCTCCATCACGGCCTTGAAGTGATCGCGAGCACTGGCGATAACGGTATCTTTCTTCTCGGCCGAGGTTTCATACTCGACCAGATTCACATCGCCCAAGAAGGCGTGAATCGCCGGCTTGAACTTGTCATCGGCCATCGCCAAGGCTTGCCCACCCCAATCGCGCGCGTCGTCGAATTTCCGCACGCGGAAGAAGGCTTGCGCCATCGCCAGATAGCGGGCGAAGTCTTTGGGATCGGTCTTATCTTTCGTGAAAGCTGCCGCGACCGCTTTCGCGTCGTCGTACTTGTTGAGTTCGCACAGCAGCATCACCTCGTCCAGTGCGAGCGCTTCGCTGTCCGGCATTTTGCTGCGACCGGTGCGAATGCTGACCAAGGCGTCGTCCTTCTGATTGGCATCGACCTGAATACGCATCAGCGCGTCATAGTAACCGGCCACCAGGGGTTGCTTCTCGATCGCCTTTTGCAACAACTCCAAAGCCGCGGCCTGACTCCGCATGCCGACCAGCGCAGTGGCTTGCGTCATCACCATCGGCACATATTTCGGCGCGGCGTTGAGCACGACCGCCGCATGTTCGTAAGCTTCCTTGTACTTCCCTTGTCGTAGCGACAAATCGGCCGCCATCATGCGCGAAGGTGCATGGGCCGGCTTGATGGAAATCGCTCGTTCGCATTCACTGAGCGCCGTATCGATTCGTCCGCGTTGCAACCAAATCGACGCCTTGATGTAAGGCACATCCGCCTGCCCAGCCGAATTTCGTTCGGCATGGTCGAGCAATTTCATGGCGACATCAAACTGCCCCTGCTTGAATTTGAAATCGGCCATGGCGATGTTCAAAAAGGCGTCGTCGGGATTCTGCTTGAGAAGCGGAGCGAGTTTCTTTTCTGCTTCTTCCGGGCCCTTTTCCGCCGCCAATAACAAGAGCGACTTGAGCAGCATCCCGCGGGCTTGCGCCTTCAGCGGTGTGACATCCAACGTGCCGCCAATCTGATCGATCGCGCCGGCATAGTCCCCTTGCGAGGCCGCCACTTCGCCTTGCAACAGATTGATCAAACCATGATTAGGCATCTTCTCGGCCGCTTCCGCCAGTTCCGCGGCCGCTTCCGCAGGCTTCTTTTGTTGCATGTCGGCGGCAGCGAGCAGGAAGTTCGCCGCGGCGGCCGTCTCGGGATTCTCTTTGAGCTTCTCGGCGACTTTCACGGCCTTCTCAGTCTCGCCGGTCGCCATCAAGAGCTGCGCTTTCAACACCGACGGCGCTGACTCTTTGGGAAACTGCGTTTCGAGTTTATCGAGCAGCGTTAGCGCCTCTTCTGTCTTCTTTTGTTGGATCTGCCAACGTACCAACAGCAGTTGACGTTGCAGATTTCCTGGCTGCGCGGCAGCGGCTTCGATAATTTTCTCACCAGCCTCCGCGCCCTTGCCAGCTTGTTGCAGGAAACCAGCTTCGATCTGCAACAGCGTCAGGTCATCGGGATTGAGCTTGCGCGCTTCACGCAAACGAGCCAGCGCGTCGGCCTGCTTACCATTGGCCCACAAATACATGATCGCCATGGCTGCTCCGCGCTTAGCGAACGGCGTGCCAGCCAAAGCCGAGAGATGCTCTTGCGCGTTTTCAAAATCGTTCAGCGCCAAGTAAGCACGGAACTCGCCGAAGTGAACGTTCGCGTCGCTAATGTTGTTTTGCGTCGCCCAAGCTTTCAGTTCCACATCGGCCGTGTCGAATGTCTTGTGCAAAGCCGCCAGGTGGGGCAGCGCTTCGTTCCACTTGCCCAGCGAAAGGCAAGCGTTCGCCATGCCCATGTTCACGAAGACCATGCTGCCGAGTTGCTTCTGCGCGGTGAGAAAGTGGTGATACGCTTTCTCGTGCCGCCCTTCCGAAGCCGCGATGCCGCCCGAGAGCAACTCGCCCCAACCAGCATATTTTTCATCCGCCAATAGCGCCTTTAAGTGCGGTTGCGCGTCGGCATGTTTCCGCATCACGACATAATTACGAGCCGCCAGCAAATGCAATTCCAACACATCCGCCTTGTTGGCAGGCGGAGTTTTCGCAGCCGCCTCCAGTCCTTCCTTGAGGACCGCGGCGCACTTTTCATGATCGGCTGAGTTAAACGCCGCCAGCGCCGCTTGCTGAAACACAATCGGTCGTGCGATCCCCAGCGTCAGCGCTTGCGCGCGAATCTTTTCCGCACGCTGCTGCAAATCGTCGCGCACTTCTTTCACCGCCGACGAATCGGCCGATGGAGCAAACTTTGCCCGTAAGATCGCCAACACCTGGCTACTCTTTTCGGCAACGTCGGCATAGATCGCTTTGTTCTCTTCGGTCGCGGGAAACTTCTCCAGCGTATCAAAGACCAGATCGCCGCGCATCATACCGGTCTTGGCGTCGGGAGCGCGCTCGATGCCGGTCATCAGCATTTGCGTCATGGAAGCCAAGTCAGTGATCGGCAACTTGTCGAGCTTCTCCGTAGGCATCTCCGCCGCGACTTCCGCAGCCCGCGTCAGCATCGATTGAATTTCTTCTTCATTCTTCTGGCGACCGTAATACGTCGCTGCCAGGCCGAGGACTTGAAACGGACGATAGTCCTTCATCTCGACCAGAGTTTTGAGCTGCGATTTCGCGTTGGGATTGTTCGCCGAAACATTCAACACCGCCATCACGTACAACGCATCCGGGTTCTGCGGCTCTTTCGCCAGTACCAACCGGGCGTTGTCACCCACTTCGCGCGGTCGCGCCATTTCAATCATCACCAGCACGACGCGCTTTTGCAGGTCGATATCATCCGGCATCAGCTTGCCCGCTTCGAGCAAATGCACCAGCGCTTCTGGATTGCGGCCATACGTCGCGATCTCTTTCTTGGCTTTGGCATCTTCCAAGATCGCTTTGGAAAGCATCAAGTGCCCCGGGCCATTGTCGGGGAACCGCTTCACCAGGTTCTGCAACTTGATCTTCGCCGCTTCCGGCTTGTTGGCATCCAGCTGCGACTGCGCGCTAGTGAGCATGTATTCCGGCTTGCTGTTGCGCCAGGCGTTGAAGACCAGCACGCAAATCAGAACCAGCACGGCGACCAAAAACAGCCGCAGGATCAAACGTGTCGCGGACATGATGCTTTTTCCCTCGATCGTTGGCAAATGCCAGTGACTGGCCGCGAACGCGGCGCCTTGATTGCTTTGTTACTGGCACCCTCGGCCAGCAAATCCCCGTCGAAATAACTACACGAGCAGAATGATTCAAACCTCATTCTTCGTCAACTCTTTTGACCGGCGAACGCTGACTTCCACGCACCGCAGCCGCAGGCAATTGCCCCTGCATGTGCTGGTCCACCGCCGCCACGAACTCCTGCGCGATCTTTTCCGTCTCCGCCGACATATTCGGCACAAACACCTCTATCGTCACGCTCGATTCCCGCCGCTGCATCCGCTGATAAAGCAGTTGCAAGTCGGTCAGACCCGATTTATTCGACGATTTCAGCGTGTAATACCAATAGTACACCCACTGCGAGCTTCCTGGACGACCGTACAAATATTGCTGCACCGGCGCCTTCTGCCCCGGCACTTCCATCGCCTGACGGCCGCGCACATCTTCCGCCAGTCCGGCACCGGTCAAGCAGATCTCCGGATGATGCCCGCGATCCTCGCCGAGTTTGGAATACACCATCCAGAGCGACAGCTGCTGACCGTTCTTCTGATTCACATACATCCGTTTGAAATAGTCATCGCCGTACTGCGCGATCTCGGCAACCTCCAGATCCTGCCCCTGCCAATCGCCGAACTTCATCGGCATCGAGTCGGCCAGCGAACGCAGCAGTTCCACGTCTTGTAGCGCGCCGGCCGCTTGCACATGCCACCACAAACCGACTTGGACCGCCAGACAAGCCACCAGCGTCCCGATCGCGAGCAAACAACGGGTATACGTGCTCATGCGTGAGCTCCTTCCAGCGCTGGCTTCGCCTCGTCGGTCTTCTCAGGCGGCTGCTGTTCCGGCGGTTTGATATAGGCCGTTTCGAGCTTCCACAAGCCAAATGCCACCGCCACCAATAGCCCCGCCGCGACGGCGCTCATCACCACCCCTTCCAGCGTGTGATACATGTCTTCCGCATACTCCCGACCGATATACAGCATGATCAACCCCGTCAGCACCACGCGCAGGCAATTGGCCAGGCCAGCGACGGGGAGCGCCAGCGCGGTCAGCGTCCAGGAGAAGAATCGCGAGCCATTGACCATAAAGCCAATCGCTACCGCCAGCGCCAGTATCGCCATCATCGAGCGCAGGCCGCTGCAGGCTTCCCCCACCGTCATCACGTAGCCGGGGATATGCATGAAATAGCCTTCGCGATACGTATCCACGCCGCAGGCGTTCAAAATCAGCGACGAAACCGAGGCCACCGTTTGCTGCATGAAAATCGCCAGCGCCTGATGCGCTTGCGGCGGCAGCGGGGCCATGAAGATCAAAAACAAAATCGGAAACGCAAACGCCTTGTTCCAGGCCGGTCCGGCAATCAACAACAGCGACCCGCGCAACACACAAATCAGCGCCAGCACATCGACCAACAACACGCCAAACAACAGCCCCAGCAAGTGTAAAGCGACGCCAAACAAGATCTCCAGCACGCCATAGATCACGCTGCCGGAAGTTGCCGAGAGCGCTGTCGAACCTTGCTCTTGAAAACGCTGCCACGCAATGGCGGCAAAGAAAATGCTGGCCGGGCCCACGAGATAGCCGTGCGAATAGTCGGGATCGATGTTCCACAAGTGGAGCAGCCGCTGAAACGTCGGCGCGAACATCGCGAGCACCACGCCTGCAGCCACCGCCGCCAGCGCCCACAACCAGGCTGGCACGCTGGTCTTGCTGGGAACCTGGGTCGTTTCGGTAAATTGGTTAGCGGTCATGGTGCCAGACAAGCGGTTGAATGACGTAACAGCGGTGAAGCGCAAACATCGATAGTAACTCGCTCCCCCGCACTTGACTAGTATTTTGCCGCATTTGCTTCCGTTCCCTACCAGCCCGAAGCGCCAGCGAGGACGGAAGTTGTATTCCGCCGTACCAGCGCCGCGGAGATCGGTTGAGGTCCCCGGCCAATACACCCCGGGGGTTCCATCGGGTGCGACAATCCCACGGCGCGACGATGATCGGGCCCTTCCCCCACCAGCCCGAAGCGCCAGCGAGGACGGAAGTTGTATTCCGCCGTACCAGTGCCGCGGAGATCGCTTGAGGTCCCCGGCAAATCCGCCCCGGGATGCATCGCGTGCGACGATCCCCACACCGCGATGATGCTACGGGTCCATCGGCGTGCCACCTCCACCGATCTCCGCGGCGCTGGGGTGGCGCAGGCATAACCCCATCCTCGCTCGCGCTTCGGGCTGGTACTGCATCCCGCCGATCCCATCCGCCTGGTGACACGAAACCTGTAAACCTTCCTTAGCGCTGTAAAGTAAACCCGTAAACCCCGACAGGTCATTTGGCCGCCAGCGGCACCCTTAGCGCGTCCTCATCGCCCCCGCCTGGACGTCGCGACATGCGTCACAACCCGTTCTCTGCTAACGCTTTACGACGCTATTTTCGACAATCCAAAATCTTCGCGCGGAGCTGGGGCACTTTGGCACGGCACGTGCAACTATAGGCAGCCCAGTCGAATCATCTACATTCAGCATGATGGTGTAGGCGCGGGTTCCGACCACTTGATGTTACAACTACGTGTGTGCAGGCATTCGCCGCACAGGTACAAAGGTTCGGGCCACCTTCGAGTCTAAGGACGGGAGAAATTAAGATGTTGCGAAATTTCGTTTGTTCGTTATTATTTTTCGCCACTATCGGGATAGCATGTTCCGCTAGTGCTGACGTTTTCACGACGCAACGCGCAACGGCGACGGGCACCGCCGTCACGGCCGGGGGATTCCTGCCACAAGGCGCTCAAGTAGTCGGGGGAAATGTTACCAACGTAAATGCAATTGGAATTTCTTCTGGAATTAGCTTTAACAACAACATTTCATCGGCGCAACAATCACTTGCAGGATGGACCATTCGAACCGTCACATCCGGTTCATTGGGAACGTTTGCTCGCGAACCTGGTGGCACTCCTCTTGGGACTTTTACTACTGGTGGCGCGAATCCCGAATTTTTTAACCTGGTTGGCGTGTTTGTTGGGCAAGCGAATGTTTCCGTGGATGCAATGACTGGTGCTGCAACAGCACTTTTCACGCAAGGACAACTGGCACTTTTTGCAGTGCCACTTGGGAATTATGATGAAGCCGACCCAACGACGTGGGGCGTGGGAGTTGATGGTGACTTGAATGGCCGACCAAATAACGCGATTGCAATTTTTGATTTGGCACCTCAGACTCGTGTAACAAGTGACGCCTCAAGTGGAATTGGCGATCCAGATGGATTTCCAGTTGCTAACACGATCGCTGCAATCATGAACACAGTTTCCCTTAACACGCTAGATATCAATGACAGTCAAGGTCGACTTGTATTTAACGATTTTCAGGATCCATTCCTTCCAATTCCAGCACCTGTCATTCCACCAGGCGAGCAAGCGGTAAACGAAGGCATCTACTTGACGCTTGACCAGAATTTGTATACGGATCTTTTCGGTTTGTCCGCACTGAATGAAATCAATCGAATCGCCGGAATTTTTGGCCTAGGTAATTTAGGCGGTGCGAACACCGGGTTTGCGACTACTGGCTTCAATCCTCTAATTGCCACGGATTTTAACCAGCAAATTGGCGGCCTTGTCTTAGGGTCTGGTGACTTGGCTCAGTCCACTGGTGTTGACGCACATCCCGTGATTCTCTCTCGCGCTAATCAAGAAGTTCCAGAGCCAGCGTCGATCCTCCTGTGGGGTGCGTTGACTTTGGCCGGTGGTGTCTACGGTGCTCGTCGCCGCATGAAGGCCAACGCCTAAACCACCCTCCCCTTCGCAACATCTTAGGCTTGGTGAGCTGGCCCGCTCACCAGGCCTTTTTTCGTTCTTGTCCCCTACCAGCCCGAAGCGCCAGCGAGGACGGAAGTTGTATTCCGCCGTACCAGCGCCGCGGAGATCGGTTGAGGTCCTCGGCCGAACGACCCCACGCGTTCCATCGGGTGCGACGATCACCACGGCGCGACGACGGGTCGATCGGTCATCAAAGCGGAATTTAGACCTGTACCGTGGCCAGCTTCAAGGAACGAAAAAGGTGGGCTGCACAAGTCGGAAAACGGAACGCGAAGGCAGCGAACTTGAGGCAAGCTATTGTGCACCAAGGACTTACCGCTGTCGGTCCAGTTTTCGACGGTGGCTTGTGGACTTGTGTGGCCGGCATCGCTCGCCACCCGTTGGGGGCTGCACAGCGAGCAATGCGATGGAAGACAGGACCTCTCGCTGACGCTTCGGGTTGATGTGGGCGTAGGACGGATATCCCCATCCGTCCCAGGAACATCGTGCCAGCGGATGGGTCGTCGACGCCTGGTCGGTAAAGGAGTACCGACCTACATTCGGCGCGTGGCCTCAAACGATCTCCGCGATGGGCGGGGCCGCGTTAGATCCTCCAACCCAGGATGCCCAGGAACGCGGCGATGACGAAAACGCTCCAGGCCAAACGGAAATCGACCTGTTTCGCCTGAGCGCCAATGCCAAAATGGACGCCCTGCCCGTTCCAGAGCCAAAGTCCAACGGGGGCAGTCAGCAGGCCGAAGAGCCAGAGGGTCCAGAGCGGCGAGTCGTGACGAAGCATCTCGCCGCAGTCGCCAATCTGTGTGAACGAGCCCGCGCCGATGTAGGCTCCATTGGCGATCAGGCAGAAACCGGCGAAGAAGCGAATCACAAACGCAAAACCCAGGCCCAGCGCGGCGATCACGCCCCACAACAACAACGGCGCGAGCACACCGACGACGGGTCCCGCCCAAACCACCAACAGGGGGTTCGGGTTGGGTTCGATGTCGGTGCGGGAAATCGACAGGGGATGGAGCACCACGCGCTCCACCTGGCCCCCGGTAACGAGCGCCCCCAGCACGTGCCCCGCTTCATGGACCGCCTGCATCCCCAGCCACGAAGCCGCCAGCGTGCTGCAGATGAGCAGCGCGGCGGGGAGACGGGTGGTGGGGAGACCGGTGGCGAGGGACGAGTGGATCTTCATGCTATTTATATAATAATTACAGTTTACTTATGATTGATCGATGCATAATGTTGTTCATGAGTCATTGTATGGCCTTCGCCCCCTCGCCTGGAGTTGAATCGGTGCGTAATTTTACAATCATCAGAGGAAGTGCGTTTCGAGGCTTTCGTGTAGCGAAAAGCCGGACCAAAAGGCAGATTACAAGAGCTGGAATATCGCATCAAACGCTATTGTGGCAATCTTGACGAGCGGCCGATAGCGCCGCCGGGAGCGGTCCTGGCCGCAGGTTGGAAAAACCGCTGCGAAGTGTCGCGCCCGCCCAGTTCGGCTAATTTCGCGTCCGGGAAACTTTGGGGGGTGATCGTGCGTAAATAGGTAAAGGGGAAGGAAGAGAGAATCGGCAGCGGGATTCGTGGCCCCTAGTTGGAGATTCGTCTCCCATAGATGAGAGATTCGCCAGAGGATGGGTTATACTACGGCCTGCTCCTCTTGGCTCCTCCTTTCGCAGGCGATTTCGGCCTGCTGGCACTGATGCTAGCGTACCTGGTGATTCGCGAAGGCTCGAAATGGTCGGATGTGTTCCGATTGATCCCAGGTCGCACTGTCACTGTGGGGCGGACGCCGACGAACGAAATCGTCATTAAGGACGAACGTTGCAGTCGCTACCACGCCGAATTCTTCATCACCCGCGGTGAATGGATCCTGCGCGATTTAGATAGCCGCAACGGGACGCTCCTCAACGGGCAACCGGTCAAAGGAGATGTTCCGCTTTCGCCTGGGGATGTGGTCCGCATCGCGCACACGCAACTGGCATTTGTCGACAATCTGTCGAAAGCGTTCTCCGATGGCTCGCTCCCCAAAAATGGGGAAGTGGGGGATGAGACCGTGCTGGGCCGGGTGGCGGACGATTCCAGCATTTTTGAAACGCGCGAAACCGCGACGATCACCCATCGCCGCGGGCAAACGAAGTTCCTCGAACCGCAAGACGAAGAGGTGCAAGCGGTTCCCAAAGTCGGCCGCGCCGCCGCGAAGCTGTGCCGCCTGGCGTTTGATCTGGCGAAGCAGGTGGATCCATCCTCAGTGGCGAAAGTCGCGCTCGATGGCCTGTTCGAAGCGACGCATGTTGACGCCGGTGCCGTGCTGCTCTTGCCGCGCGAAGCCTTGCCGAATGTCGATGCCGCCGCGCTGCAAATCCTTGCGTCGCGCACCGATGCGAAGCCTTCGTATCATCGCTTGTCGTCGTTTCTGGCGGAGACGGTGTTGCGCGAAGGCGAAGCGGTGCTCGCCCGTAATATTCAAGATGATAGCGTGTTGGGGAGTCGCGATAGCAAAGGGGAAATCCTGACCACGAGCGTGATTTGCGCGCCGATTCGGCACGACGCGAAGGTGGTGGGTTTGATTCATCTGTATTCGACCGACGCCACGCGCGTCGCCGATCCGGACGATTTGGAATTCACGTTGGC
>JBGSHH010001045.1:0-12915 GCA_041752355.1 Pirellulaceae bacterium
TGGCCGGTTAGAACTCGCCTGGCTACTAGATCTCCTGGCCCACACGACCGTTGACATCCTCGGACTCAGCAACCCCGCCTACTTCCCAACCCCAAGCCAACTACCGCCAGCCAGAAAACGATGAAAGTGGGAAGTACTGAAGTATGTCTGCCGCACCAAGGTAAGGAAGTTTTCATGCTATCGCTAACCGATCAACGACCGACGCGTCACTGCCAAGGAACTTCGCGGCGAGACTTTTTGCGCGTTGGCAGTTTGGCGCTAGGTGGCTTCACATTGCCGCAACTACTCGCCGCGCAAGCGCAAGCCATTGGCAAGTCGGACTACGTGCGCGATAAGGCCGTGGTGCTGCTGTTCCTGCAAGGTGGGCCATCCCATATCGAGTTCTTCGATCCGAAGATGTCCGCGCCCAGCGAGATTCACAGCGTCACCGGTGAAATTCCCACGGCGCATCCCGGCATCACGTTCGGCGGCACGTTTCCGCAACTCGCGAAACTCGCGAACAAGTTCAGCATCGTGCGCTCCTATGGTTCGCAGAACTCCGGGCATGAGTACTTAGACGTGATGAGCGCCCGCAATCCGTTCAAAGCCACCATGAGCGCGATCTACGCCCGCATCGCCGGCACCAACCATCCGCAAACAGGCATGCCGCTAAACACACTGGTATTGCCGGAAGGGGTCGATAGCAAGATTAAACTCGGCAGCAACTTTGAAACCGGTGCGTTGCCGACGCTGACTTCCGCTGGTCAACTTGGCGCGACGTATGCCGCGTTTAATCCCAGTGGTGGCGGCAACTTGCAAGCGGATATGCAACTCAAGCTGTCGCCTGAACGCTTCGATGATCGGCGCAACCTGCTGGCGGGGCTCGATCGCATTCGTCGTAGCGTCGACGAAGGCGGCGCGCTGGAGAACGTCGATAAATATCAGCAGCAAGCGTTTGAAGTGATCACGCGCGGCGTGGCCGATGCTTTCGATCTGCGGCAGGAGTCCACCGAGACAATCGCGCGCTACGACACCAGCCATTTGTTCAAGAATGAAACGGTGCGACGGTGGGGCGACATGGCGCGCTCGTCGAACTTGCTCGGCAAGCAAATGCTCTTGGCGCGGCGATTGTGCGAAGCAGGCTGCGGCTTTGTCACCGTGAGCGATTGCGGCTGGGACATGCACAGCAACGGCAATAGCCCGAAGAATCTGGAAGGCATGCGCTGGCTCGGTCCGCAAGTCGATCATGCGGTCGCCGCTTTCATTGAGGATATCGAGGCGCGCGGCATGCGCGATAAGGTGATGCTGATCGTGACCGGTGAAATGGGACGCTCGCCACGAATCAACAACAACGGTGGCCGCGAACACTACGGCGAACTTACGCCGCTGTTGGTTTATGGCGGCGGTTTGAAGATGGGACAGGTGATTGGCGAATCGGATCGTCAAGCCGCGCGTCCCGCGACCGATGGCTACACGCCGAGCCACTTGATGGCCACGGTGTTTCACACGCTGTTCGATCTCGGCAAGCTGCGACTGGATGGCAGCGTGCCCGGCGACATCAACCGGCTGATTGAAAAAGGGGAGCCGATTCGCGAGTTGGTTTAGATCTGACTACTCCACCCGATACACCGCGCTCTTGCTGCGGAGAATCAGCGACTTATCAGCAATCGCAGGCGTGGCCATGAAGCCATCCGCGAATTTATTGGTGGCGAGAACCTTATATTCGCGGTCCGGCGCGATGACCGTCACCTCGCCATTCATGCTGCTGAAGTAAAGTTTGCCGTCCCCGAAGACCGGCGAGGCGGCATACTCGCCACCAAGACGTTCCTTCCAATGCGTTTCGCCTGTTTGCACATCAGAGCAAGTCACAATGCCGTCGTCGGTCACCATGAAGAGTAAATCGCCGACGATGATGGGGGACGAACGCTTGGCCACGCTCTTGCCGCTGGACCAGACGATGCTCTCGGAGATGTCGCCGGTTCCTTGCGGCTTCACAGCCACCATCTTCCCCATGCCGTTGGTGATGAACACCAGACCGTGCTCATAGAGCGGACGAGCGGAAGCGTTCATGCCATCGTGTCGCACCGTCCAGAGCAGTTCGCCGGTCTTGGCGTCGAAGGTTTCCGTAGCGACCGCCGCCGGACAGATCGCCACATCGCGGCCATCGATAGTAAAGATCGCAGGCGTGCCATAGCCTTTCTTGTTGTCGCCGCTGTTGGTCTTGTAATCAAACGCTCGATCCTTCTTCCAGACCGTTTCGCCTGTCTTCTTGTTGAGGGCCACGACAAATTGTACATCGAAGCCATCAAACTCCAGCAGTATCGTATCGCCATAAATCACAGGCGACGACGCGGGCCCGCGAAAGTGATCGCACTTGAGATCTTGCCGCTTCCACAACACTTTGCCGGTGCTGGTATCGACGCAAGCGGTACCGGCCGAACCATAGCTGACATACACGCGTCCCGCTTCCACGGCGGGCGTCGGCGTGCCGTAGCTGTTAAGCGCGTGGCAAAACATCGGCTTCTCGATTTCGAACACCAGCACATCATGCAGGATGCGTCCCGTTTCAAAATCGAGGCAAACCGCCGAGAGCTTTGTGCCGTCGGGCGTGGCGTTGCTGATCCAAACTTGATTCTCCCAAATCACGGGACTCGACCAGGCTTTGCCATCGATCGGCGCCTTCCACTTCACATGTTCGGTTTCGCTGAACTGGCTGGGCAAATCCTTGGCTTCCCAGCGTCCCGAGCCATCGGGACCGCGAAACTGGTTCCAAAACTTCTCCGCCCCGAACGAGTACGAAGTCACCCCGTGAAGTATCAGACCGACGGCAAGCAAAAGACGCATGGAGAGAATCCTGAGGGGGGATACTTGGAAGGAGAATGGGCAGGCGAGAACTTGCCTCTTAGCGTACTGAGTTCAAGGGGAGATGTCAAAATATCGGGGTGATAACGACAGCGCGGAATTCGACGTGGCGGACGTTCGCCGCTTTAGGAGTCGATCCACCTATGCCAATCATAACGCATGGCCCCGGCGCAGTTGCGGACTTCCGTGTAGCGATCATATGCAGTTTCCCGGCAACTTGCGACGATTTCGCTACAGACAGACATCGCGATCTCTGGCAGAGGGCAGACAAGATATGGTCGTTGGTTCGGATCGACTGGAGTGCGCGGGGCGTCGGCGTTGGCTACGTGGAGACATTGCTGCTCTGTTCTTGATGGCAATCGCGGGAACGGGCGTGCATGCCGAACCACAGTTGCCGCTACCGACGCATCCAGGACGGCAGGAAGTGGCACCGGAACGGACCCTACCGCGCGCCGCGCAACCGGGACGCGACGAGGAGAATAGCTATTCGTCCTTGCGCACGACGAGCCGTCTGCCGATCCCCGGCAACCCCGGCCGCGATCTCGGCGCCCCGGGTCAAGTTAGCGAAGCCGAAAGCGAAGATGCCGAAGCAGAAATCCCACCGGGGCTAACGAACTTCTTGCCGCACAAGTGGAAAGGGATCACGGCTGAGTACATTTACACCGGCGAAGTCTTTAGCAACGCGCGGGGAGGTATCAGCACCCGACAAGCGACCAGTTATCGCGGCAACTTCGACCTCGTCCTCACGATGGATACCGCCGCCATGGGGATGTGGGAAGGAGGCCGCTTCTTTCTCTATAGTCAGAACACGCACGGGCGACCGCTGTCGACCGACTTTGTCGGCGACTGGCAATATTTCAGCAACATTGACTCCTCTCCACGACCGTATCTCACGCAAGTTTCCGAGTACTGGTATCAGCACAATTTTTGCGACGATCAATTGTGGTTCAAGCTCGGCAAGCAAGACGCGAACGCGAACTTCGCCTATGTCGATTTGGGCGGCGATTTCATCAACTCGTCGTTCGGCATGGTTCCCACCGTGCCACTGCCGACGTTTCCCAATCCAGGACTGGGTCTGGCGGTCTTCGCGCAACTCAATGACAACATTCAAATCGCAGGCGGTGTGTACGATGGCGCGCCCCAGGGTGGACAATGGGGCTTCAACACACTGGGCACCAATGGCTATCTGGCGCTCGTGCAAGCGGAAATCAAGACGCAGTGGGGCGTCGATCAACAGTTGCCCAACACGGTTCGATTAGGAGCGTGGCAACACTCCGGTGAATGGGAAGAGATCGCCGCTGTCGATCCTCGCACGTTCTCGCAGAACTACGGCGTCTGGGCGAGCGTCGATCAACTCATCTGGAAAGAGTCAGGCGAAGCAGGCGACGAACAAGGGCTCGGCATCTTCGGTCAGTTCGGCTGGTCGCCTGGTAATCGAAATCAGGTGAATGAGTACTATGGAGCGGGCCTACTCTATCGGGGTGTCGTGGATGGGCGCGATCAAGATCTTATCGGTTTGGGAGTGGCGAATGCCATGTTCAGCTCGCAACAGCGCGCCGTCGGTGGCGAAACTTTCGAAACGGCGATCGAGCTGTTCTACAAATACTACGTGAACGACTACATGACCGTGCAGCCCGACGTGCAATACATCGCCAATCCCAGCGGCATTCACCGCGACGCCTTGGTGCCGGGGATGCGCTTTGAAGTGGTGTTCTAAACTTAGCGCGACGACCGATTCGCCGCCGGACCGCCTTGGGGTTTGGCCCGCGCATAGAAGTTAGAAGAGCGCGAGCGCAAATGATGCCGGGCCGCGATCGCGGTGCCGGTCTGATGCGTCGCATCGGGAGCATGGCTCGATCCCAATTCTGTCAACGCCAGTAGCCCCAGGATCACCAAGGCTCCGCCCCCGATGACCGCTAGTTTCAGTTGTCGCATGGTGCCCTTTCTTTCGCGTCGGATCGTTGAATCCCCTGGCAATGCAATACAGCAACCGCGATGCCAACGGTGATGCTTCTTTGCTGATTCTATCCGGAATCGCCCTCACAATCGCTTACGGAAGCGGCGGTTTGCGGCTAAACGCGGCGAGTTTAGCCTCCCGAAGCGACGCTTCACCAACGCAGGCAAGCTACCTTTTGGCGTTGAGGTAGAGCAGGGCAGTGTGGCGTTAAAGCAACGCCATGTGGCCTTTGCTCAACCTCGAAAGGGTGTGGGACATTTCCACGAAGTGAGTTCTTCGCTTCGCCTGCACCAGTGGCAACGAGCCGTTATCGCTCGAACTTATCGCAGCATTGCATTCGCAACACGAGGGGCAACATGAGTTGGCAATTGTTTTCGCGCGCTTGCGCGGTGGCGCTGTCGTGCGCCGGTTTGGTATCGCACGTCGAGGCGGCAGAACGTGAGTTGTTCGTCGCCACCAGCGGCAATGACGAACACCCCGGCACGCGCGAACAACCGCTCGCAACGCTGCATGCTGCGCAGCAACGCGTCCGCGCCTGGCGAACCGCTTCACCCGATGTTGCCGTGCGCGTCACCCTCGCCGCCGGTAATTACTATCTAACAAAACCGCTGGAGTTCACCGCCGCCGATAGCGGATCGGAGCAATCAACAGTGACATATGCCGCCGCGCCTTCGGCAAATGTACGCATCATCGGCGGTAGCGCGGTCAATAACTTTCAAGCCATCTCCGCTGCCAAGGTGTTGACACGACTCACCCTCGCTGCCCAGCGTGAAGTGTTGGTCGCATCGCTGGCGGAACTCGGCATCGATACTTGCGAACTCTTGGCGCGCGGTCACGATCACCAATTGCATCCTGCGGGGTTAGAGCTGTTCTATCGCGGCACGCCTGCCCAACTCGCACGTTGGCCGAATAACGGCTGGGCCACGGTCGAACACGCAAATCAAGCCGCCGACACGACACAGCTGAAATTCTCCGGCGCGGCACCTCGAGCGTGGCGACATACGAATGAAGTTTGGGCCCATGGCTTCTGGGAAGCCGATTGGTCGGATGCCTGGCAACCGGTGAACGGGGCAGCAACCACGAATCACGAAATCAGCATCCTGCGCAGCGCCGAAGTGGAGCATGTCCGTGTGGGCGCGCGGTTCTGCTTGCTCAATGCTTTGGAAGAACTCGACCAGCCAGGCGAGTGGTACGTGGACCGCGAAGCAGGCGATTTATACTTCTGGCCGCCAGCGCAACTCCAGCGCGACGACGTGGTGGTTTCGCGATGGGAGCATGCCATTTCCTGCTACGACGTTTCGCACTTCACGCTCCGCGGTCTGACGATCGAGGCCACCCGCGCTTGCCTAGTGGAAGTGGTCCGTGGTCAAAACGTGACGATCGCAGACTGCACGCTGCGTAACGCCGGCAATTGCGCCGCGCATATCTACGGCGGGCAGCAGCATCGTATCGTCAACTGCGATATTCACCACACAGGCGAAGGGGGCTTACGCGTCGAAGGAGGCGATCGCCGCACGCTGACGGCTTGCCAGCACGTAATCGAGAATAATGACATTCATGACTATGCCCGCACCTGTCACGCTGGGCGTCCGGGCATCGCGGCGCATGGCGTTGGCATCCGCATCGCCAATAATCATATTCACCATGGACCCGACGTCGCGATCCTCTTGGAAGGCAACGACCATCTTGTGGAACGCAATGAAATTGATCATGTCTGCCTGCAAACGGCCGATGCGGGAGCGATCTATGTCGGCCACGACTGGACGGAGCGCGGCCACATCATTCGCCACAACTACCTCCATCATCTGGGGGAGTTCAATCGTCGCGACGTGATGGGGGTCTATCTCGACGACTTCGCTAGTGGTGTGAATGTGGAAGGTAACGTCTTCGTCGATGCGGGGCGGGGCGTGGTGATTGGTGGTGGTCGCGATAATCTCATCGCGAACAACATCTTCGTCGATGGCGCGGCAGGCATTCAGGCCGATGCACGCGGCATGACTTGGGCCAAAGAATACGCCACCAGCGACCGCTCGCCACTACGATTGCGATTGACCGCCGCGCCCATCGAGAGCGACATCTATCGCGAGCGCTATCCAGAACTCGCTTTGCTCCCGACCGATCAACCGGAACTTCCCAAAGGCAATCGCATCGAGCGGAACATCTTTCGCTGCAACATCACCGTCGATCTGCACGATCCCGAAACGGAACGGTTGGTGACGGTGCGGGACAATTGGAGCGACGGCGATCCGCAGTTTGTCGATGCCTCCGCAGGCGACTATCGATTGCGCGAGAACTCGCCAGCGCTGCAGCTTGGCTTTCAGCCAATTCCTTGGAGGGAGATAGGACGCCGGACCACACGCGAAAATCCCAGCATCGTGCTGTCGCCGTAGTCGCTCGCGCCACTTGTTAAAACCACCACGATTTTGCCAGCGCCGCCGAATGCCAAGCGTTCGGCGGCGTCTTCTATCACAACTGGCAACCGACATCAGCGGATGCCATGTGGCACGTTGGCACGGGGTGGTCTAACATCACGACATGAGCGCTCTTGCTAGTCCATCCAAGCTCTCCACCGCCGACGTGAGTACGACGCTGCGCGGGTTGGCTCCTCGTGAGGCCACTTACGCCACAGCGTTTGTCGATGCGTTGCTAACTGCCGCCTGTGCTCGCGCCGCCAGCGATGTGCATCTCACACCCAGCGCGGAAGGTCTCGATATTCGGTGGCGAGTCGATGGCGTGTTAGAGAAGCTGGGCGGCTTTCCACTCGGTGAAGCTACGGATGTGGTCGCGCGCTTAAAGGTTATGGCCGACTTGTTGACCTATCGACAAGAAACACCGCAGGAAGGGCGTTTGCGTTTCGACAACGCGCGTGTCGAAATGCGACTCAGCACATTTCCGACGCTCCACGGCGAGCGCGCGGTTGTGCGACTGTTTCCCAAGGCAAGTGAATTGACGCGCGTCGCCGAATTGAAACTATCGAGCGATCTCGAAACGCAACTGCTGCGTTCGCTCCACGAAACCAGCGGCGCTATCATCGTCACCGGACCTGCCGGCAGTGGCAAGACCACCACGGTGTACGCCGCGCTGCGGGAAATTATGGCACAAAGCGCGCTTCGCAGTGTCGTCACGCTCGAAGATCCCATTGAGGCGGAACTTTCCGGCGCGGCCCAAGCGGCGATTCAACCCGCCGCTGGTTTCGATTTCGCCATGGCGTTGCGCTCGTTGATGCGGCAAGACCCGGAAGTGATCATGGTGGGTGAAGTACGCGACCGCGAAACAGCCATGGCAGCCTTTCAGGCCGCGCTGACGGGGCATTTGGTGCTGACGACATTCCATGCCGGCTCGGCCTGCTCCGCCATCAGTCGCTTGCAAGATATGGGCATCGAGCCTTACCTGCTCCGCAGTGGCGTGCAAGCACTTCTAGGGCAGCGACTGGTACGGCACCTTTGCGAGTGTGCCGTGGAGTCGTCCGATCCATTGAATCGATTGGGCTTGCCAGTCGAGAGCTGTCGCTTGCCTCACGGCTGCCCCGCTTGTGCGCAATCCGGCTATCGGGGGCGCATGGTGTTAGCCGAAATGCTACCGACGCTGATCGGGCCGTTGGGTGCCGCGGTCCTCGCCCATGCCGATGCCCGCGACCTGCAGTGCTTGGCGGTGAAAGCTGGCATGCAGACGTTACTCGATCGGGCCTGTCATGCGGTGGCATTAGGGCTCACCAGTCCCCATGAAGTGCGTCGCGTGCTGGGCTTTGCCACCGCTACGGAAACCACCAGCGTCTAACGAAGGATCGCGCTCTTGTCAGCCGCCGCCGAACTCCCCGCCGACCGACTCATCGCCTTCAATGACGAACTGGCAGCGTTGGCACGCGCTGGCGTGCCCCTGGAGCGCGGCGTGGCGGCGCTTGGTCGCGAGCAAGCGGGGCCACTGGGCGAGTTCGCGCGTGAACTTAGCGATCGAATGGCGCGCGGCGAAAGCCTAGCCATGTTATCGAGCGAGCAAAACCGTACTTTTCCGCCGCTCTATCGGGCGATGGTCTGTGCTGGCCTACGTAGCGGGCAACTCGGGATCGCGCTGGAAGGCTTAAGCGCGACGACGCGCCGCTTGATCGAAATGCGCCGCTCCGTCTATGCCGCCGTGTTATATCCGCTGGCGATCGTGGTGATCGCCTATGCGGTGTTCTTGTTCGCGTTGATCAATTTGACGCCGACCATCCTCGATTCGTATGACGGCTTAGAGGTGCCACACAATTGGACGGTTACTTTCATGCAATACCTGCATGACACGATCCCCTATTGGTGGCCGTGGCCCCCGTTATTGCTAATGACGTGGATCTTGTGGGAATGGTGGACGTCGCGTCGTATGCCACAACATGGTCTCTGGTCACCGCTCTACACCGCGCAACGTTGGAGTCGACGCGCGACATTCGCCGACTTGCTCGCGTTGATGGTGGAACATCAGGTGCCGCTGCCCGAAGCAATCGATTTGGCGGCTGCGGCCAGCAACGATGCCGGGCTAGTGCGCGCCAGTCAGACTTGGATCGCTCAGTTGCAACAAGGTGGGGCAGGGATGCCAGTTGGTTTCCCGCCGATGCTCGGCTACATTTTGGCAGCGCCACATCCGCCTGAGGCCTTCGTTCGCGCGCTGCGTCGCGCGGCAGGCGAGTATCAGCGTCGCGCGCAACAGACGGTCGATTGGCTGGTGCTCTATCTGCCAGCCCTTTTGACTGTCGTAGTGGGTGGCGGCGCGGTGCTATTGCAAACGGTCAGCTTCCTCGGGCCGTGGTTTTACATACTGGAACAGTTGGGCCGACCACAATAACGCATCTTATGAGCGCAGGTTCCTACCATCCCGACGACGCCAGCGTGATCACAGCGCAGATCGTCTCGCTCGCGCAAGCCAACCTGCCGCTCGAGACAGGCTTGCGCGCCGCAGCGGCGGAATCCAGTAACGCCCGCATCGCGACCGCACTGGCGAAGATCGCGCAGCAGCTCGAAGCTGGCGAATCGTTGGAACAATCGCTCGCTAACGCCACAGGCAAGCTCCCCGGCAATATTGCGGCGTTGTTGGTGGCGAGCCGGCAATCGGGAAAATGGCGCGAGGCGCTGCTCGATGTGGTCGAACACGATCTTGCCTCGCGCGAAACGCTCCGCACAGTGCGGATGTCGCTGGCCTATCCCCTGGCGCTGCTGGCTTTTGCCTACGCTTGTTTTTTGTTTGTGTTGTTCGCGCTCGTCGGTCGCTTCGCGGAACTGATCAATGAATTTGAACTCGATTTGCCGCGTTGGACCACTTTGCTGTTTCAGATTTATGACTATCGCTGGTGGCTGGTGATTGTGCCGTGCGGGCTGGCGATCTTGGTGGGATTAGTATTACCTCTCTGTCTTGGAGCCGTGCGCTGGAATCGCCTGCTCGCCACGGTTCCTTTCGCGGGGCCCATGTGGCATTGGTGCGGGGTGGCGCAAGCGACGCGTGCGCTGGCCTATTTGATTGATCAACAAATGCCCCTCGCTCATGCGCTCCGCGCTAGTGGCAGTGGTCTGCGCGATGCCAATGTCGCCGAAACCTGGCAACAACTGGCGCAGCAAGTGGAAGCAGGGCAAACGTTGTCCTACGCGATCGGCCAGACCTATCGCTTGCCTGCGTCGCTGGTGCCGCTGGTGCAATGGGGTGAACGAACAGGCGCGCTCGGCGAAGCACTGCGCGGCGCGAGCGATTACCTGGAAGGGCGCGTTCGCTTGCGTGCCGAGATGTTGCGCGTGGTGTTGCCGCCGTTGTTGTTCATATTGATCGGCAGTGGTGCTTTGTTCGTCGTCGTGTCGTTGCTGGCGCCGTTGATCACACTCATCCAATACCTATCGGGCTAACGAGGAAACCTGAACTTGGCTCCGGATATCGGCCTACCACTGATGCTTGTCGGCGCGACCCTCCTCTGGTCGGTGCGCATCGCCTATGGTGCGCGCCGGGGCGCTGCCGATGATTGGCTGAAGCACTGCCTCACGGTCGCCGGTTGGATGATGTTGCTGATCGGCGCGGAAGTGATCGCAGGTCTCTTTACGCTCAGCCCTTTGATTCTTGTCGTTCCGATTTTCTGGACGATCGTACTGGCGAGTGTGCATTACTTTCGTCAATCCGAGCAGCAGTCGCTGGTCTGGATGCTCGCTTTCGCGGCGGAACGCGGCCTGCCGTTGTCGGAAGCAGTGCGGGCGTTCGCGCAAGAACGCACCGATGAGGTTGGCTTCCGCGCCTGGCGTTTGGCCGACGCGCTCGATGCTGGCATGAGTCTCGATACAGCGCTCGTGCGTTCCAAAATTCGGCCCTCTTTGCAAGTCTTGGTCGCCGCGCGGGTGGGCGAGGCTTACGGCGTGCTGCCGGAGGCGTTACGCAGCGTGGTCTCCCAGCGACGCGAATGCGATCGCGTGCTGCGTAGTATGGTCGAGCGCTTCCTCTTCCTACTGACGGTGATTAGCGTCTTCATTTTCATCCTGACATTCGTGATGATTAGCATCATGCCGACCTTCGAGAAGATGTTCAAGGAATTTGAATTGGAACTTCCCCCCACGACGAAGCTCACCTTGGCCGTGTCACAATTGGTCGCTAGCTGGTGGTGGCTAACGACGCCGCTGCATATTTTGATTAGTGCCTTCTTGGTCATTAGTTTTCTGTACTACGTGGGTTGGCTCCCGTGGAACTTCCCCTTTGTCAGTTGGCTGCGCCTGCGTTACGATCGCACCGTGGTGCTGCGCACGCTGGCGTTTGCCGTGCAACGCGAGCAAACGCTCGAACATGCTTTGGCAACGCTCGACGATGCCTTTCCGACCCAAGCGATGCGCCGACGGTTGGGCAAGGCGTTGTTGGCGATTCGACAAGGAACGCGGTGGCCAGTCGCGCTCGCCAAGGTGGGATTGATCACGAACTACGAGCAAGCCGTGCTGACGGCGTCCGAGCGCGTGGGCAATCTAAGTTGGGCGTTGGACGTACTGGCAGACAATGCCATCCGTCGTTTGACGATGCGTTTGCGTGTGTATTCCACGGTGATTACCTCGGTGGCGTTTTGTGTTTTTAGTCTGCTGGTGCTGCTCTTTGCGGCGTCGGTAATGATGCCGCTGGCCAGCCTGATATGGAACCTTGCCTGATGCGTAAACGTCGTGGAGCATCGCTGGTGGAAGCCGCCGCGGCGCTGGTGCTAATGGCCGCAGCGTCGGTCGTGCTTGCGCAGTTGCTGCATGCCATGGCGGGGCAGCAGCGTGGTGCGGAGCAACGCTTGCTCGCGCAACAAGTCGCCATGCAGCAAATAGAACAGTGGATGAACGCCAGCACGGCATCAACTGACATTGCTCTCCGGCTTGATGTGAAATTGCCTGCAGAGGTGCGGGAGGTGCTGCCGGAATCGAACTGCCGCTGGGAAATCACCTCGCTGGCACCGCCAGACAAGTATCCCGCTGGCGAGCGATTGACGGTCACCGTGGATTGGCAAAGCGGGCCCAGTCGCTTGCCGCAACAAGTGCGTTTGGTCGGCTTCAAATTCCGTAGCGAGGAGCCCACGCCATGAGAAGTACGCGCCGCGCTTTTTCGCTGCTGGAAATGCTGATTGTGATTACGGTCACCGCCGCGATTGTCGCCGCCGCCTGCACGATGCTGGTCGCCACCATCCGCACCAATGACGCCTTATCCGCACAACTGCGCGATCGCCAAAGCTTCGATCGACTGGACAAGCAACTGCGCCGCGATCTTCAGGCGGCAAGCGGCGTGAAGCTTACACAAAATGCGGCGGAGGCGGGAGTTGAGGTGTTACAGCTCACCGGGAATAACGTGAGCATTGAGTATCGTGCCAATTCCAAATACATGCTCCGTCGAGAATTGAATGCCGCTGAGGAAGCCGTACGCACCGAGAAATACGCCTGGTCGCGACCACTCCTACCGCGCTGGCAGGTGGAAGAGTCCGGCCCGGGCCAAGTCACGCTGGCTTTCGATGCCGCGAGCGCTGAGTCGCCACTGACTCCCGCCTGGAAGGCACTCCGCATCACCGGCGTTGTCGGCAGCGATCATCGCTATGAGAAACCACGGGAGCCCTAACCGAGGCGAAAACAACTCAGGAAACATCGTCGTGGCATGGCTCTGTT
>JBGSHH010001046.1:0-11197 GCA_041752355.1 Pirellulaceae bacterium
CGGCTGATGTACGTCGCTTACGAGCCGACCTGGGAATGGCGGTTTGTGAAGGAAGTTTTCTATCGGGATAAGACAGTTGGCATCCAAGGCTTTCGCACCTTCCTGGCATCTTCCGATCCGCGAGTGCGGGAATCGAACACGCTGTTCTTACCCACGCTGACTCCTAAACGCAGCGAGTTCTTCGCCAACGACGTGATCTTCCTCGCTGATATGCCGCAGTCGTCGCTATCGCCCCGCTTTTGCGAAATGACTCGGGAGTTTGTCGAAAAGCTCGGTGGTGGTTTGGTGGTAATCGCTGGACCGCGTTTCGGACCTCGCGAACTCTACAACACGCCGCTCGCCGAAATGCTGCCTGTGAAGATCGATCCCGATCTCTCCGCCAAGAGCGATCGCGAGTTCAAGATACGACTCACACCGATGTCCTCCGCCTATCCGTTCATGCAACTGGGTGAGAACGACACAGAGACCGCCAAAGCCTGGGACAACGTCAAAGGACTGGAAACGTATCAACCGGTCGCCGCCGTGCATGAACGCGCCGACGTGTTGGCGGTGCATCCGACCGATGTCTGCGCCGATGGCAAAACACCCCAACCGCTCATTTCCATTCGCCGCTACGGCCAAGGTGAAGTGGTCTTCATCTCGTTTAATGAAACCTGGCGTCTGCGGCGGATGTATGGCGAGCGTTACTATCGCAAGTTCTGGTCGCCACTGATCGATCGCCTGGGCTTGTCGCACGCCTTGGGCAATCAGAAGCGATTTGTGCCGAAACTCGATCGTCCCCAATATCGCGTGGAAGACGATGTGATTTTCTCCGTGCAGGCGTATGACGAGAACTACGAACCGTTGACACAAGAAAAGCTCGCCGAACAAAGCATTACCGCCGAGCTTACTATCCCCGGACGTGGCGCGGCGGGTCCGACGACGCAAGAATTATCGGTGCCGATGCTGCGGGAAGGTGTGTTTGAGACCAAGACCAAAGTCTATACGCCAGGTAAATACAGCATTCGGGTGAAGGACCCGGTGACCCAGGAATACATGGAGTTTCCGTTTGAGGTTACCGGTGTCTCCGCCGAACGACGCAATGCCACGCGCGATCTACGTTTGCAAAACGAACTGGCCGCCGAAACACAAGGCAAAGCGTATGAACTGACCAACGTCTCCGCCTTGCCGAGCGACTTGCGTATCAAGAAAACATCCGACAGCCTCACGAACAATCATCGACTTTGGGCCACACCGCTGTGGTTTTTAGTGGCCATTGTGTTGATGATCGGTGAATGGTTCTCGCGCAAAATGATGAACATGACCTAAGCGAACTTAAATTCGATATGACGAAACTAGCTTCCCTCCACAATCGACTCACCACGCTCAGGCAGACGCGGCAAAGCGTGCGTCTAGCGACTGCCCTGGCTGCACTCGCCATCGCCGTGTTGTGGGCGCTCGCAGGCGTTTTCATTCTCGACTGGGCCTTTGAGTTGCCAGTGCTGCCTCGACTGATCGTGATGGTGCTCGGCGCGCTCGGCTGTTTTTGGGCGTTCACGAAATACACGCGGCCGATGTTGGGGGTCGAGGAAACGGAACTGGACATGGCCCTCATGGTCGAGCGCCAACAAGAGATCGATAGCGATCTGGTCGCCGCTTTGCAATTTGAATCACCTCAAGCGGCGACGTGGGGCTCGCGTCAACTCGAAACGGCTGTCATCGATTATGTCGCCGAACTCGGCAGCGGATTGAATGTTTTTGAGGGCTTCTCTCGGGAACAAATGACGCGGCGCGGCACAATCCTCGGTATTTCCGCGCTCGTCGCGGTCGCATTCGTGCTAGTCGCCCCCACGTACGCCGGCGTCTTTTTCGATCGCCTAATGCTGGGCGGGCGGCACTATCCCAGTAGCACGGTGATTGATCGCGTCCTAGTGAATGATCAAGCGGTATTGGAATTCAATGAGCATGGCGCAACGCCGGAAACAGTCAAAGGAGCGCAAGGGCATCCGATGCTGTTCTACGTGCAATGCTCCGGCGAATTGCCCAATGACGGTAAGCTGCGCGTACGTGCCGCCAGTGGTGGCGCTTCGCGCGAAGTCGACCTGAAACCTCTCACCAATGATCAGCGTGTTTCACGCTTACGAACCGCCGTCGAGCGCATCGACGATGCCATCGCTCACGCCGAAACCGATATCGGTGGCACGTGGCAGCAAGAGGTCGCGGCACTACTTTCTTTCGACGCCGCCAAAGCCAGCGCGCAAATCAACAAACTCAAGGACAACCGCGCCGGCTTGCCAGACATCAAAGCGAACGTGGAGAAGGTCATTGCTGCGTGGCCTGGGGAGGCGAGTAAGACGCGCGTGTATTTGGGCGACATGGGACGCCTGGTGGACGAGGTACGCTACGGCATCAAAGTCGGCGATGGCTGGACCGACCCGGCGCTCGTGAAGATGATTCCGCTGCCGATGATCGAGCCCCAACCGGAAGTCATTCCTCCCAAATATGCGCAAGCGACCAAGGAAAAGCCTTCCGCCAGTCAACGTCAGCTTTCGGTGCTCGAAGGCTCCGAAGTGAAGATGGCGATCAAGTGCCTTAACGACAAGCCACTGAAAGAAGCGTACCTTATCGCCAAGTCGGTTGGCGAAGCGAAGAAGTATCCACTGACAAAAACCGACGCCAAAGGACTCGCGTGGTCGCTCGAGGGCGATACGCCCTTCAAGCAGGTCGCCGCGGAAATTCGCTATGAGATTCAAGTCACGGACAACGACGATCTCCACCTGGAATCGCCCATCCGAGGCATCATTCGGATTCGGGCCGATCGCCCCCCGACTGGAGTCGCGGAATCGGTATTGAGAATAGTCGTGCCAGCCGCCAAGCCCATCATTAGCTACCGGTTAAATGATGATTATGGCATTTCGGAACTGAAACTGCGCGTGCAGATCCAGCGGACGAGCGAATCGGCGGGAACGGCCGATGGCGACTCCGAACAAGTAGTCGGCGATAGCGAGCAAGACAAAGTAGTAACCTTTACACTACACTCTAAGGACAAGCCGTACTTGCCGACAATCGACACGGTACGCGCCACTTATGAATTGAATCTCGCACCCCTGATGCTCGTGAAGGGTGATCGCCTTAAGGTTACGCTGGATGTTACCGATTACCGGGGCGATGCGCCGGGATTGAACTATCTCAGCGACCCCTTGGTGTTTGAAGTTTCCGATGATGCAGGTGTCCTAGGTCAAATGTCCGAAGGGGATGAGCGATTGCTCGACGGCCTATCGGATGTCCTCAAGAAACAACTTGGTATTGGAGAGTCGCCATGAAACGGATTCGCGAGCTGTGCTTAATGCTAATGCCGGTCTTGGTTGTGCTCGGACTATGCCTGTCGTCCGCTTTGGCGTTTGCCGCGCCCGGCAAGGAGTCCGATGCGGTGCGCGAGCGCCAACTCGCGCAGGAAAAAGCTCGTTCCATGACGGCCGAACTGGTATCAGGCATCCTCGATATCCAGCTGCGGCAACTTAAAGAGAACGGACTCAGCGATCAGCCAATCTATGGCGAAATTCAAAGCATGCGCAAAAACATTGACGCCTTGGTGGAGGCGGAAATGCAGGAGGTTGTCAAACTGCTGGTCGAGGCGCAAGAAGGCACCAAGGAGCAACGCCTCGCGAAGCTAAATCAGGCGCGTGAAAAGATCCGCGAAGTTGTTGTGACGCTCATGGCCGAACGCCAGAAGCTATATAAGCGTTTGCAAGTTGCCAGGATCGCAGCGGAAATCAAGCAACTTATCGCTTTAGAAACCAAAGTCTGGAACACGACCAAAGGCTTGCCTGAGTTGCCGCAAGACCAGCGCGAACAACTGACGCTTACGACCATACAAGATCAGACCGACGCCGTGCGAGTCTATTACCTGTTGGTGCAGACACTGCAAGATGTCAGCACTTGGGGCGGGCATATCGGCGCAGGTTGCGCGGATGGCCTGCGTATTCTCAAAGCGGGGCAAGTTGAGCAGGAAATGGTCAAGGCGGGTCGCGAGTTGGGCGTGGGTGACTTCAAACTCGCCGCCTCCTCCGAATACAACGCGATCAAGGGCCTACGGGCGTTGCTCGACAAGATTGAGGAGACGCAAGGCTTGATCGGTTCCGATCGGGAAGCGGCCTTGAAGATGGTCCGCGATATGCTAAAGGATCAAGAGAAGCTCCGTGAGCAAGTCAAGAAGGACGAACTCACCGACAAGAACAACGAGTCGTTCGTTGAGAAGCAAACGGAGATTCAGAAGAATTTGGGGCAACTGGCCCAAGCGCTCGAAAAGTATCCCGCCACGCAGCCGTTGTTGGAACAAGCCAAAGCGGCTGCTTTTGAAGCCACCGCCGATCTTTTCGATACCAACAAGCCGGAAGCGATCGCCGAGCAAAGCAAAGTGATCGGCAGCCTGGCCGAGATCGAAGAGCAACTCAAACACGCCTTGGATATGGAAGACGCCAACAAGAGCGCCGACCAACTCGCCAAGGAAGTCGATGCCCTAAAGAACGTCCAGGAAGCTTTAGACAACGTTGCGAAAGAACAGGCCAAAGCAGAGCAAGCTGCCGAGAAAGATCCCAACGCCGCCAAACAAGCGGAAAACAACGTCGCGCAAGCCCTGGAAAAACTCAGCGAAGCGAACAAAGAGATCCCCGGTACCGTGGAATCTCGTGTGCAAGACGCCAAGGAAGCAGTCGCTGACGCACAGCAAGCGTTGGAAAATGCTGCCGCCGAGGCTGCTGAGTCGCGAGAAGCTGCCACCGAAAAGGCCGCCGATGCCATCGAGCGCGCCCAAGCCGAAGTCAAGGCGCAACTGGCCGACACCATGCGTCGCCAATTGGCGGTGGAAGTAGGCGAACTCGCCCGCGCCGCTGAAGCGCTGGAACGAGCTGCCGCTGCGGAACAAGCCGTCGCCAAAGAGGCCGCTGCAGCCGCGAAAGAAGAAGGACTCACGGCGGAGAAAGCCGCCGAACTTGCCGCCACGCAGAACGATGTGAAAGAAGTCGCAGAAAAGATCGCAGAGGGGGTGAAGAACACGGCTCCCGATGCGGCCAAGGAACTCAACGAAGCCGCCAAGCCGATCGCGAAGGCGGCCGAAGAACTACAAGCCGCCGCCAAGACCCCCGGCGAAGCCTCGAAGGAGAAAGCAGCACAAGTTGCCGAGAACGCGATGAAGGCAGCAAATGAATTGGCGCAAGCCGCCGCCGAACTGCGCAAAGAAGCCGGCGAGGCTGCCGAAGACCTCGTGAAAGTTGTCGATGAGCAACTCGAACAGGTCGCCAAGGTGCAAGAAGCGGTCGAACAAGCGCAAGAGAAAGCCGCCGATAGCAAGTCGGAACAACTCGCCAAGCTGGAGAATGCACTCGATAAGGTGCAGGAAGGCCAAGCGCAACAAGAACGCGCCGCCGGTCGCGCCGAAGCCGCTGAAGCCAAGGAGCTCGCCCAATCGATTGCCGAAGCTCAAGAGCAACAAGCCAAAGCCGACCAAAAAGCAGCGGATGTCGCCTCAGGCAAAGCCAACACGCCGATCGAAGCCGCGACCGAACAACAGAAGGTGGCGGAGCAGGCGGGTGATCTAACTAAACAAGCCGCAGGTGCCACGAAGGAAGCTTTGCAAGAAGCAGCGCAAGCTGCCGCTGAAGCTGCCAAGGAAGCGCTCAATGGCAATCCGGCGAAGGCCGAAGCTGCGCGGGCGGAAGCTCGCGAAGCCTTGGCCGAAGCCAAACAAGCTGCCGAGCAAGCCGCTGCCGATGCCGCGAAAAAGCCCGCCGGTATGCCAGACGCTGCCGCGCAAGGGGAAGTCGCAAAAGCTGCACAGGCTGCCGAACAAGCCGCAGGCGAAGCCAATCCGCAGGCCGCTGAGCAAGCCTTGGCGCAAGCTGAAGCCAAAGCGGGCGAAGCGCAAAAGGCAATTGAGGCTGGCAATATGGAAGGTGCCGCCGAGGCGCAGAAAGCTGCTGGCGAGGCCTTGGGAATGGCCGAAGCCGCTTTGGAAAAAGCCATCGGCGAACTCGGCAAGCAAGAAGGTGAGCAACTCGCTGGCGAAGCTCAGGAAGCTGGCAAGGCCGCCGAGCAAGCCGCGAACGTTGATCCAGGCGCTGCCGCCGCCGCTCGTGCTGCCGAACAGGCAGCCAAAGAAGGCGCGCAGCAAGCCGCCAAGGGACAAGCGGAACAAGCGGCCGCAGCGCAAGAACAAGTGGAACGTGGGCTAGAACGTGCTGCCGCTAGTCTGGCTGCGCGCGAACAACAAATCCAACGGGACAAAGACATCGCCAACGCTTTGAAGGAATTGGCCAAAGAGCAACAAGCAGCTCGCGATCAAATTGCGCAAGCCGCTCAAGCCTTGGAACAACTCGCACAAGCTCAAGCCGCCGCACAGGGTGAGCCAATGGGTGAAGGGCAGCCAGCAGGCGAAGGCCAACCAATGGGCGAGGGACAACCCGCCGGAGAGGGCAAGCCAGCAGGCGAAGGTCAGCCGATGGGCGAAGGCCAACCGGCCGGTCAAGGCATGGCTCCAACCGCCGAGCAAATCCAAGCCGCCCAAGCTTTGCAAGAAGGCCAGCAAAAATTCGCGCAAGCCCAACGAGCCACTGGTCAGGGCGCGGCGGAAATCTCCGGCCAGCAAGAAGTCGCTAATCAAGAAGTGAAGCAAGGGCTCGAGGCCGCTTCGCGTTTAGGTGAAGGGCAGCCGATGGGTGAAGCTCAAGGCATGGGAATGGGTGAAGGTCAACCTATGGGAGCAGGACAAGGCGAAGGTCAGCCTATGGGCGAGGGTCAAGGAGAAGGTCAACCCATGGGTGAAGGACAAGGCCAAGGACAACCGATGGGCGAAGGACAAGGTCAAGGACAACCCATGGGCGAAGGCCAAGGTATGGGACAGGGCATGGGCGAAGGCCAAGGCATGGGACAAGGTATGGGACAGGGACAAGGTCAGCCTTCTGATCTTGGAACCGGATTCGTGCCAAGTTCGCCTGAGGCCACTGCGCAACAGATCGCCGGTCAGGCGGCCAACGCCGCGGCTCAAGCCGCTCTCGGACAAACGCCTGGCCAGGGACAAACGCCGGGACAGGGACAAGGCATGGGCATGGGTCAAGGCATGGGAATGGGAGAAGGACAAGGGATGGGTGAAGGGACCGAGCCAATGCAAGGTGCCAGTTCGTCTGTTGCTAAAGCGGGTACGGGAAGTTCCAAGGGTGGCATGTCGCCTGATAATCAGAAGTCGCCTGACGCTGCCTTGGAACTCGAAAATCCAAAAGACGAAGACAGCCGTGGGGAAAAAGTCAATCAAGACACGGACGCCACTGCCCTGAAATTTGAGAAGGAACCTTGGTTTGCCAAGTTGCCACCGAATCTGCGCAAAGCGATCGAGGCCAAAGCTCGTCGTGAAGCACCTCGCGGCTATGAAGAGCGCCTCAAGCGTTACTTCGAAAGCACCAACTGAGTTTCCAGTAATAAATGGATCTCCCCCGTGTGTAAACGGGGGCTAACGGACGGGGCGTAACCAAACGCCACCATGAGACATGACTTGGTAGGGTGTGCACAGCACACCACCTAACGATTTTTGGGAGAGAGTTTCCATGACCGACAAGACCAACGCCGATGACGTCGCCGCCGTGCAACGTTGCGAGCGTGCTTACAACAAGATTCGCGACGAGCTTTCCAAGGTCATCGTCGGCCAAAGTGAAGTCATCGAGCAAGTGCTCGTCGCCATGTTCGCCCGTGGCCATGCCTTGTTGGAAGGTGTGCCTGGCTTGGCGAAGACATTGCTCATCTCGTCGCTCGCCAAGAGCTTGCATCTGACATTCAAACGCATCCAGTTCACGCCGGACTTGATGCCTAGCGACGTGACTGGTACCGAAGTCATTCAAGAAGACCCCAATACCCGCCAGCGCGCCTATCGCTTTTTGCCGGGACCGATCTTCGCGAACTTGCTGCTCGCCGACGAAATCAACCGCACGCCACCCAAGACGCAAGCGGCCATGCTCGAAGCGATGCAAGAGCGAACCGTTTCCGCCGGTGGCGCGCAGCACACGCTTCCTGCTCCGTTCTTCGTGCTCGCCACGCAGAATCCACTGGAACAAGAAGGTACCTATCCGCTGCCGGAAGCCCAGCTCGATCGTTTTGTGCTGTACATTAAGGTCGATTACCCCAGCCCTGCCGAAGAATGGGAAGTGGCCCGCCGCGTCACCACCGGCGCGATGGGAGAGATCACACCGGTCATGACTGGCGATGAAATCATCGAGTATCAAAAGCTCGTGACGCGCGTGCCGGTCAGCGATCAGGTGCTCGGCTATGCGTGGGCCCTCGTGCGGGCATCGCGTCCCGGCCAGAAGGAAGCGCCCGACTTCGTAAACAAGTGGGTCAACTGGGGTGCTGGTCCGCGTGGAGTGTTAACGCTCGTTTCCTGTGCGAAGGCTCGCGCGATTTTGTATGGTCGTTACCATGCCACTGTCGCCGACGTCCAAGCGGTTGCTAAACCGGCCCTGCGTCATCGTCTGGCCGGAAACTACGCCGCTCAGGCCAACAACATCAACAGCGAAAAACTGATCGAGATGTTGATGGAAGCGATTCCAGCAGATCGGAAGTATGAGAAGCCAGCGGCTTAGGTTGCGACTTTATATCTGTGAGCGCTGCTCAATAGCTGAAGAACGTTTCTCCCCGTGTATTCACCGGGGCTAAGCAAGACCGAGAACCCATGGCCAAATCCGTTCTATCCCGTTACCTCGACCCCGAGGTTCTCAGCTATGTGGCCGATCGTCCGATCGAACCACAGGGTCTGGTCGTCGGTAATTTGGCCGGCGCGCATAAGTCGCCACTCTCGGGTTTCGCCGTCGAATTCGCCGGGCATCGCGAGTACACGCCCGGCGACGATCCCAAGCACATGGATTGGCGCGTTTACTTCACGCGCGACAAGTATTTCGTCAAGCAATACGAACTCGAAACCAACTTCGTGTGCCACCTGATTCTCGATGTCAGCGAGTCGATGCGTTACGGTGAAGGACGGCAGCAGAAGTTGCTATTCGCTTCGCAGCTGGCGACTACGCTGGGCTATTCCATTGTTCGCCAGACCGACAAGGTTTCCTTCGCGACGTTCGACACGCAAGTTCGCGGCTACATTCCCGCCAGTAATTCGATGGATCAGATCGTGCGCATGTCGCACCAGCTCGACGAGATCAACGCCGTCGAGAAGACGGGCATGACCGACTGCCTGTTCGATCTGGCAGCGCGGATGGGTCGTCGCGAAATCGTCATGATTTTTAGCGATTTCTTTGTTGATGACCTCGATGAGCTTGAACGGGCCATCCAACGCTTGCGCTATAACAAGCACGAAGTGCTGCTATTCCAGATTCTCCATCACGATGAACTCGCCTTCGATTTCGATGGCATGATCAAGTTCATTGGCCTCGAGATTCCAGATGAACTGCTCGCCCAGCCGGAAGATCTGAAGCGCGGCTATCTTCAGGCACTCAACCGCTTTAATGACCGCTTCGAGGAAATGGCCCAACGCTATCGGTGCGAGCGGGTTTTGGTCGATACCGGACGCAATATGGCGGAAACGCTGGTCGACTATCTCAATAAACGCAGCCTGGTCAGTGCGGGGCGGTAGTTTCTGGCTCAAAATCGACGGAATTGTCTCGCCCATTAGATGACGACGAATCCACTGCACAAAGGCAGTGGATAAAACGTTCCTGTTGCCGAGTGTCCTTGCATCCCGTGGCGTTCGGGTCGATCAATGGGAATGTTCTACACCCTTAGCACTCGCTAAGGGCTCCATGCCTCCTTATGCATGATTGCCTCGATATCCACCCTTTGGTAGATTAAGGGTGATTCGCCTTCCCTTAGGGTGTTGGTTTGTTGCGGGGCTTTCTTTTCCGCAAATGGACCAACTGCGCAATTGAGCGCAGCGATCCTTTTCCTACCATTGCACGCGGGAACATCCTCTCATGCGGTACTCGTTTCGTCTGGCGGAACTCGTCGGGCACATGCCGGACCCTCGGAAACGCCCCGGCACGATCAAGGAAATTGTCGAGCACACGGGACTGGACCGGCATCAGGTGGCCGCCCTCCTCAAAAACGAAGTCAAATACATTCCGCTCAAGGCCCTGTCGCGATTGTGCGACTATCTCGTGGAGCGCGGCTACGTCCAGGCGGATCAATTGCCTGGGGCATTATTCTCGGTCGAACCGGAGAATTTTTGGGAACTCCTCGCTCGTCGTCGACGCTTGGAATTGTGCGTCGGCGTGCGACGCGCCGATCCTGGCGATTGGCCGGAAGGTGCTTGGGTGGTGGCGTCGGACTCGGTACTGCTAGGCGAATTACTAAATGGTGTTTCGACACTCGGCGGCACCCGGCATCATCGTGTCGCCACGCCTGACGGTTTGGGCAGTCGCGTGCCGTCGAATGCGCCGCATCCCGAGCATCTCAAGCAAACATTGGTTTGGAGTCCCGGCCAAGGGACGCGCGAAGAAGTGATCGAGCGAGCGAAGGAAGTTTACGACGATTTCTCCAAGTCCGGCAGCGACAAAGCGCTGGTGGCAATGGGTTCGATCAAGAGTAATCCCGTCGTCGAATTGATGTTCGCCGAAGCCTTTGGGTGCGAACCGTTTAAGTCGCAAGACGATGTCGCCACGCCGAAAAAGCGACTATGTCCGTTCTTCCTGCGTTTTCGCAACGACGATCCTCATCCCGATTCGTGCAGCGGCGGCCTCCGTCTGGCGAAGAGCACGGCCAGCGAGGAACCAGGCTTGTACTACGAAACGGCCAAAGGGGATTGGGCGCATTGCTCTTGGGATGGTCCCGAGCATGACGCCGCGTTGGTGTTCTATGTGCATCGCGAGTCGCAAGGCCGTTTGGAAATGGCGCTCAGCGGTTTTTCTGGTCGCGCCACACGCCAACTCGCCAAGAGCCTCGCCGCTCGTGCAGAGGATTTTTGGCCGCCGGTCTATGAAGGACATGGGATGCAGATCGGTGCTTTCATCGTGCAATATACCTTTCCGCCACAATCGGAATCGATGGCCGATGACTTGCTGCGCACCGATATCGTGGCCAATACAAAGATCATTCCCATTGATGGCAAAGTCATCGAACGCCGCATGGAACAAAGCATTGTCGCGGCGGCGGAAGCCAAGGCCTCGACAACCGTGCCCGACCTGAACCCGGCGAATCGTTAAGGAGATTCCGCGATGATGGATCTGCAAGG
>JBGSHH010001047.1:0-8990 GCA_041752355.1 Pirellulaceae bacterium
TCGCACAGACGCACAAAGGCGTGCTGCACGGCGTCCCGCGCCAAATCAAGATCGGACAGCAGCCGCAGCGCGTAGCGCGTCAGCCGAGCTTCGTATTCTTCCACCGCCGCGAGAACATCGCGCCGCCGCGTTAATGCTTGCTCCGCATTCATCCTGAATTCCTTGGACGTTGGGGCCTGCTGTAGGGATAACGGTTCAGACGAGTGGTTGTTACGAAAAGTTCTAGGAAAATTGCATTTCGACGAGGGGTGGCAAGATTGGGCTAACCACAAAGTCACAGAGAACACCGAGAGAAATATTCCAGAAAAGCCGAGCAATACCGTGTTTTTGCCTCTCGGTGGCCTCCGTGACTCTGTGGTTAGCCTCCTCCTTCTCCTCCCCGCCCTCCTGACCGATTTGCCAGCGCGCGACTATAATCGATTGCCTGCTCCCCACCTATTCGCCCCGAGTATTCCCGCCGTGAATGATGCTGACTTGAAACCTCGCAAAATCGCCGTCATTGGGGGCGGTGTCTCCGGATTGGCAGCGGCGCATCGCGTGCGCGAACTCAATCCCGCGGCCGAGGTTGCTTTGCTGGAGGCCGGCCCACGACTGGGAGGCATGCTGGGGACAACCTGGCGCGACGGCTTTCTGATCGAGCGCAGCGCCGACATGTTCACCACGCGCGAGCCCTGGGCACTCGATCTCTGCCAGCGGTTGGGGATCGCCGACGAATTGATCGAAACCAACAGCAACCACCGCCGAGCATTTGTCGTCCACCAAGGACAACTTGCCAACATCCACGCAGGCTTTACATTGATGAGCCCCGCCAAGGCGTGGCCAGTGATTCAATCGCCGCTGCTATCTTGGTCCGGTAAGCTGCGTTTGGCGCGCGAGTACTTCGTTCGCCGCAAACAAGATAACAAGGACGAAAGTCTGACCTCTTTTGTAACGCGGCGTTTTGGTCAAGAAGCGTTCGATCGTCTCATTCAACCAATCGTCGGCGGCATTTATACGGCCGATCCCGATAAACTCAGTTTGGCCGCCACGCTGCCGCAGTTCTTGGAGATGGAGCGGCAATACGGCAGTGTCATTCGCGCCACGCAACTCGCGCAACGCCAGGCAAAACAGAAAGAAACATCCAGCGGCGCGCGCTATGGCATGTTTCTCGCCCCGCGCGAGGGCATGCAAACGCTGGTCGATGCCTTGGCAAAGTCACTGCCGGAAAACGCGATACATTTGAACACGCCGGTCGAACGGCTGACTGCACAAATGGATGGCACGTGGATTGTGCAAACCACGACCACCGCGCAGCAATACGACGGCGTGATTCTAGCGATCAAAGCGCCGCTCGCCGCGCGATTGTTGATGCAAACCAGTCCGGCGCTGGCGGCGGATTTAGCGCACATCCCCTATGCTGGCGCGGCCTTGGTGATTCTGGGTGTGCGACGCGATCAGGTGCGCCATGCCCTTGATGGCTTTGGTTTTGTCGTGCCAGCGATTGAAAAGCGGCGCATTCTGGCAGGCAGTTTTTCCAGCATCAAATTCGCCGGCCGAGCGCCGGATGGCACCGTCTTGATTCGTGTCTTTGTCGGTGGCGCGCTGCAACCCGAGTTGCTCGAACACAGCGACGACGAATTGCGCGCGATTGTGCAGGAGGAACTCAGCGAACTAATTGGACTGGGGGGCGAGCCGTTATTCTGCGATGTCGCGCGCTGGAACGGTGCCATGCCGCAATATCACGTTGGTCATTTGCAGATCATCGACGCCATCGAGCAGCGCGCTGGCATGTTGCCCAACTTCGCTTTGGCCGGTAACGCGTATCGGGGCGTCGGCATCCCTTTTTGCGTTCGCAGCGGCGAACAAGCCGCGGAGCGGATCTTAGCGTCGAGCCCGTAGGGTGTGGCGAGTCCGCGAGCCGCACCATTTCGCATGCGCGATGAATTACATGCTGGGAGCATCTAGTTACAAAGAAGTTGGTGCGGCTCGTCCCTCGCCACACCCTACTCGAGACTACTCAAACAATACTTCCGCGTCTTCGCCACTCAACTTCAGCGAGAACTGCGGTGGCTGGCGATTGGGGTCGAGCAGGTCGCCATATTGCTCCGTGGCCAGTTGTGGATTTTGCGAATAGAGCTTCGCGAAACGTTCGTGCTCTGCTCCTGCACGCACCAATTCCGATTGTGACGCGCCTTGGCGAAATAGCGACGACAATTGATCGTCGCCTGCCAACAGTTGCTCGACTTGCGCGCCTTGGGGATGCCCTGACGTCTCGCGAATGCCCCCGAGCGCATCGACCGCCAGCACCAGCGGCTGCGACAGATCAATCCCGAGTTCTGCCAGCTTCGGCCCCAACAGCGACTGAAATTTCGCCAGCGCCGCTTGCGCAGAACTTTTCAACGCAGCGAGTGAACCTGCTTCGGTGCAACTCTGACAAGTCGAACTGGCGGCACTAGCTGCCGAGCTAGCGTTGTTCGGCAAGGTATCCAGAAACGACAGCCCTTGCGCGATCGAATGCGCGGCGACCGTCGCCACGCCACCAGCGGCCACGCCAGCGATCGATAACAGGGGAGCAATGGTCATGCGCGTTCCAGAATCCAGGGCCAGCAGGAGCGTACTTGGTCCCTATCGTCGCGATCTTTCTCGTTACTCCACCTTCGCTGTTAAACTTTGCCGCCGCTAGCGATGGCTGCTTGCTGGCGCTGGCAAAAGGCTTCCGATGAAAATCGGCTTCTTGTCGCTCGCCGCTAGCTTCTGCTATAGTAGACTCCACGCCCCCATGGCGCAATTGGATAGCGCGTTGGCCTCCGAAGCCGAAGGTTACAGGTTCGAATCCTGTTGGGGGTACTATTTCACTTTCTCGAACGCCGAGTGACACGGCAGTTAGCTCTGAGGGCGAGAATCCTGGTTTTCACAGGTCGCCACTTATCCGCAAGTGGCGAAAGAGTTTGAGACAACTGCCGTCGCGGGGATGCGCTCTCGGTTTTTTCGTGTAGAGCGCTGCGGGCGAGGGTTGCTTCCGTCCCGCCGAGATTTGGCCCGCGAACTCTCGCGCTCTCGATTGAGAAACCCCTTGCTTGTTAGCAACCCCGTTGCGTTCGAGGGGCGAAGCCAACCTACCGCGAACTAGTTTCAACCGCGCCGAGCCTCTGCCGTACGGTCCCCCATTGCCGCCGCTGTTTGCGCCAATCGAGCGTCCTTGCGATGGGACGGATGTCGGCTTCCTTCACCTCGTCGCGGCCGCGCTCGGTACGCGGAAGAAACAGAATCTGTTCCTGCAGGTCGGGGGCCAAGTTGAGCAGCGACATGATTTGCGTCATGCGGGACGTTGTGATCCGGCCGAAACGGGCCAGTTCGGATTGATCGGCCATCACGCCGTCGCGAATCAGTCGCTCACAACGAAGCGCCAAGGCCATCAGGCGGGCGATCCGCGGAACCCGACCAACTGGTACATCGGGAGCGGTTCCGCCACGGAGTTGCTTGCGGCCATGGTGCTTGCGGGTAATGTGAAATTCGCGTGTGACGGTGAGTTGATGGTTCATGCGATGTGCTCCTGACGATGGGCGACTTCCTGGGTGAGCGATTGAATGCCGGTCGGCTGAAACGTGAGTGACACCTTGCCGCGTTGGCCGTCGTAGTCGACGCGGGCCACCAGCAGTTCCAATACACGAGATTGCTCCCGTGGCGCGAGGGCTTCCCAGAGTTGGTCGAAGTCCGCGAGCGCCGTGGCGACCTCGTTTTCATCAAGACTCTGGTCTCGCAATGCGATCAGTTCGTTGTCGACTTCCGTTAAACGGCGTTCGGCAGTCCGAATGTGATCCTGCAGATCGGCCAAACCGGAGACGCGATCGAACTGATTCGTCATTGCGGCGGTCGCTTGCAGGCGGGCGTAGTCATCGCGCAGTTGCTGCTGTAAGGCGGTCCGTTCGTGGCTTAATTGCTCCGCGCCGGTTTCCGTTTGTTGGCGTACCTGCCGCAGTGTCTCGGCTAGTATTGCCGGATCGCGGCCGATGCATTTGATCTGCTCGATGACGAACCGTTCGATCTCGCCGGCGGGCACCGATGGGCAAGCACATTGCGACCAGCCGCGCTGCTGGGCCGTGCCGCAGACGTAGTAGTGATAGCGACGATTCCCCTTGGCCGTGTAGGTATGGGACATCGCACAACCGCACGGACCACACCGCAGTAAGCCGCGGAGCAAGGCCCCGTACTTGTTGCGAACCGCCCGACCGCCGGTGTGGCCATTGCGCTGCAGCAGCGATTGCACCCGCTGGAACAATTCTTCCGGCACGATCGGCGGGTGCTCGCCCCGATGCACTTCCTCCTTGTACTTGATCTGGCCAATGTAGGTGACATTGGTGAGCAGCGCATATAAGCAGTTCTTGGTGAAGAGCCGTCCGCCCCGCTGCCCGCCCTTCTTGGTCGTCCAGCGCTTCGTGGTCCAGCCGCGGCGGTTGAGTTCGGTCACCGTGGGAAGGAGCGATTGGTATTCGAGGTACAGCTCACAAATCTGCCGCACTCGTTCCGCTTCAACCGGATCGACGACGAGTTTCGTTTCCTTGACGGTGTAACCCAAGAGCGGCATGCCGCCGGACCATTTACCCTTGCGGCGAGCGGCGGCCACTTTATCGCGCACGCGCTCGCTGATCATTTCACGTTCGAATTGGGCAAACGAGAGCAACACGTTGAGTACCAGCCGACCCATCGACGTAGCCGTATTGAATTGCTGCGTGACGCTGACGAACGAAACGTGGTGTTTTTCAAACACCCCCATCATCCGGGCGAAATCCAAGAGTGACCGGCTGAGCCGATCGACCTTGTAGACCACCACACAGTCGATCTTGCCGGCCTCAATATCGGCGAGCAGCCGTCGGACGGCAGGCCGATCCATGTTGCCGCCGGTGAAGCCGCCGTCGTCGTAATGCTGCGGCAGGCATTGCCAACCTTCATGCTTTTGGGAGGCCACAAAGGCTTCACCCGACTCGCGTTGGGCATCGAGCGAATTGAATTCTTGTTCCAGTCCTTCTTCGGTGCTCTTGCGGGTGTAAATCGCACACCGCACGACAGACGCTTCGGGTGGTTGTTTTCGGCGTGTCATTGAATTTCTCCTGCTTGTTGAAGGTTGAAGAACTTGAAACCGTTCCAATGCGAGCCGGTGATTTTCTTCGCCACGGCGCTGAGCGATTTGTAGAGCTCCCCCTCGAACTCAAATCCCTTGGCGACGACCTTGACCCGAATCAACTGGCCTTTGTAGTGGCGGGTCAGCACGGTACCGGGGAGTGGAAGGCGTGAACCGCCGTCGATCCGGCAGGGGACCGTCTTGGTTTGCTCCGCAGCGTTCTCCGCGAGCTTTGGTTCGCGCGGCGCCGTCACGCGCAGGTCGCTCGTGTTCGCCAACTCCTCGGCCCGCTGGCGAGCCTGTTCGGATAGACCGCCTTCGGCCAACGATTGCATCCGCCAAACGATGCGGCGGAGCAGCCAGAGGCGATTACGGGCCTGCGTGGTTTCGGCAAACAGTTTCGCGTACCGTTCGCGCAGTTCCCCAACGGTCAACCGCTCCAGGGCGGCAACCTCTTTTCCTACGTTCAAGTTCATACGGTTCTCCTATTTCGGGTGTCTCGGATTCGCTAACCCCAGTGGACACTGAGCACGGTGATTCGCCGGAACTCAAGGCCGGTGGGCGAGATTTTCGGAATCAGCGCCACGCTGCGTCGTCCGACCGCACCGGGCGACCCCAATCGGACTCGGTGACCGGTTCGCAAATCGATCCCACCTTGAAAAAGACGCCGCGACTGGCGGCCTCGTGGGCGACGTGGCGGGCAACCAGGGCATCAGAACCCCGCGGTCGCCGACACCGCGAATTCGCCGCCGCGTGGTGCCCGCTTGTGGGCGCCGCGCCATTGGGCGATTGTGCGAAACAATCGGCACTTGGCCGCGATCTCGCGCTTGGTCGGGATGTATTCGAGTACACCCCGTTTCGTTCGCCTCCACCGCCCGCGATCCGACCATTTCCCTTCCGCTTCCCATTGCCGCACTTGGTCTGCCAACAACTGCTGTTCGTTCATCGTTCTGGCTCCTATCTACGTGGTTTTGGCGAGCGGCTAATCCGCCCGCGACAGTCACACAGGAGCCAGCGGTTCTGAAAGATTGCAAGCCAATCGGCCGCACGTTGATAAAGATTTTCATCTAGGCGTTCTCCTCGTCGGCAAGTTCCGCCAGGGCGTCGCTCCACGGCAGGCGACCGTCGCGAATTGCGGCCTCGATCCGCTTGAAGAACTGCCATTCTCACAGCGGAACGAGGGCAACATCCTCCCGCTTGTAGCGGCGGATGATGATCGGCTCGCCGGTATTCGCCACATGCTGGCAAGCGATACCCAAGTCGTCGCGCAGGTCCGTGATGTTAATAATTTGCTCGTTGCTCATAAAAATCCGGATATGTACAACAAAAAAACTCTCCTGCTACCCGCGATAGTTCCGTCGGCTCTCGAAAATCGGATTTCGCCCGAAAGGAACCATGAAACCCTTGTGACTGCTATGGACTGACGCGACAGTGAACATTGCGCTCCGCTCCTATCTCGCGCGTGCGCGCCCGTGCGCCCGCGTTGAAATGCAATGGATGCTGCTGCGACAGTTCGTAGCAGTCGGCCGTGGCGTTACCATGCCTTACCTCCCCTCAGCGAAAGGCCCTCGTAGAACGGTCGCATACCGGTGCCCCGGCGGCGGCTGATGCCTACGACGGCAGCGGCGAGATCGCGTCCGAACGTTTGGCGGGTGGTTACTGCTTGGCGACCTTCGGCTTCGCACCAACCCTTCCAGGCCTCGTAAATTTCATCCACCGGCACGCGGTATCCCGCCCCAACGACACATTCTTCCCGCACAAACGCCGCAACCGGCGATGACAAATCCTCGATCTCATCGACGACGTCCCGCACGCTGGCGGGGACGACAAAATGCCCACGCTCATGCAGACGCTGCCAGCCCTCAACAGCCCAGTTCAAAATTCCGGGTAGCTCGCTGAGCAAACGCTCGGTCAGCCCGGTGTCTTCCTTGCCGTAGAAGCTCTCTGTAAGCCGCAAGATGACGAACCGGCCGGCGAGCGCCCCGCTGGAATCGCTCAGCCGGGGAAACTCATTCGTCAGGAACATGAAACGGGTGGGCAGTTTGAGCGTTACGCTGGTGAGATTCTTGCGGTCGATCGTTAACATGTCCTCGCCGCTGATGCAGAGCAGGCGTTCGACCACCGTGGCAATGTTCTCGCCGTGGAAGCGGGCGTCGCTGACGATGGCCAGACTCTTGCCGATCAGCGGCTGCAGACCAAAAGGTCCGGCGAGGCTCGAAGTCGTTGGGCCACTGACGTTGCCGGCGCCGATCAGCTTGGCGAGTACGCGGGCCAGCGTTCCCTTGCCGCTCCGCTTGGGGCCGACGATCAGCAACATCTTCTGCTGCGACGTATCGCCGGTGAGGCAATATCCGAACCATTCCTGCAAGAGATCGAGCGCTTCGAGGTCACCGTCAAACAATTGGTGTAAGAACCCGTACCAAGCCAGCGGCGCAACAGCCTCCGGATCTGGATCGAAGTCGAGAGCACACGTCGTGAAGAAGCGTGGCGTGGGCGGCAGGTGCCGTAGGGTCGGCAAGTGCAGCAGTATCGATCGGCAAGCCACGATTTCATTAGGCGGTGGCAACCCCGCATCATCACCCAACCATGAGGGGCAGGGAGTTGTCGCCGGCAAGTGAACGAACGCCTTGATTGACTCCAAGGCCGCTTTTACCGTGGCGGGATTCGACTGAAAATCCGTGAGCTCCAGTTCCCCTGTTCGGCGATTGACGACATAACGGAGAGCGTCATGTAGCCAAGCCTGCAACCGCTGTTTGACCGCGTTGTCTTCCTGTTCGCAGTAACGATTGTCGCGCCATTCACTGAGCAGGCCGGCGTGGCAATGGAGCGTGCGACCATCGGGGTGTTGATGAAAGTCGCGCACGAAAGCTGTTGCGGTCGGCAGTGTGCGAGATGGTGACAATACGACCCGGCCCGTTCGAGGTTCGCGGTTTCCCAGAGGGATGCCCCCTTCGGAGGCACTTTGAAGGGCCTGCCCACGTTGACATTGCCGCTCCGCATCACGCAGTCGAAGTTGGATTTCTTCATCGGTCCAGGCCCGCGGGAATGGTTTATGGCGAGCATATTCGCGGAGGACTTGCAGCGCCGTCGCCGGATCCAGGTCGTGTTCAACGATGCGGCAGGCAGCGGTAAACAACCGGTGCGAGCCGTCACGCTGGTCGGAGATGTGGACGCGCAGCAGCGCGGCCAGACAGCGTGCGGCGCGTTCTTCAATCGCAACGGACTGTGGCGTCTCGGAATCGGCCACTGCCGCCTGTATCGCGGGAGGATTTTTGGTTGGTTTTGCCGCAGGCTTCTCGCCTAGCTCGATCAGCACCGCATCGGCCAGCCGCTTGGTGCTGGCCAGCAGGATCGCGGGATCGACCTGTGCCGGTTCCTGGTCCTCCTGTTCCCAACTAATGTCCTCGCCGGATTCATGCGTACTGGGCGGAAAAACCGTTTGCATTCCGGTCGACCGTAGTTCCACGAGCATGCCTGCGGACTTGCTCCGGAACTTCTTGGTCGCCGCGGGGGCTGTCACGCGATAGAGCCAGTGGGAACGCGGTTTCCCCGCACGACCAAAAATGGCGGGCGTCGGCGGCAGAAATTCGGGAGCCAATTCCACGGCCCGCGGATGATCGAGGTCCACGTCGATCAGCCAACCGGAAGGTTCTCCCAGCAGCACTCCAATGTTCTGTGGTCGATCAGGAAAGTGCTGCGCAAACGTTTCTGTCGACAGCCGCATCTGCTCCCAGCCCTTGAAGCCGGGATTCTTAGAGCCTATCCGAAAAGTTTGCCCTTGTTTTCTGCGGGTTACGCTGCGGTGCGGTAGTGGAACGCCGGGCGTGGGGTGGGCGCGAGACGGCGGAGCATCACGTGGAGGTTGCTGAGTTGTACCATCGCGACACTCGAT
>JBGSHH010001048.1:0-2687 GCA_041752355.1 Pirellulaceae bacterium
TCGAACGCATGCAGTGGTTGACCACATTCAAACAACACGTAGTTGGTAACGTCGACGACGTTGTTGACCAACTTTTTCACGCCCAGCGTCACTAAGCGATCGGCGAGCCACGCGGGGCTGGGTCCAACCTTCACGCCGCTCAGCAACCGCGCCGTATAACGCGGACAAAGCTCCGGCGCATCAATGCGGACCTTGGTGAAATTATTGATCGAGGAACCGTTCGTCTTGACGGTCGCGGCAGGGATCTTTAACTCCTTGCCGAACAGCACGCCAATCTCGCGCGCGACGCCGATATGCCCCAAGCAATCGGGCCGATTGCTGGTGATCTCCAGATCGATGGCGATGTCGCTGCCGACCGCCTGCGTCGATTCGTGGTTCAAACCCGCCATCATCAACCGATCGCTCACATGCGCCGGCGAGATGTCGAGTTTCAGATACTCTTTCAGCCAGTTCCAGGAGACGATCATGGGGGAGTAGGTGATAGGGGACAGGTGATAGGGGACAGATGCTAGGAAAGAGGCGGCGTTGCTCGCGGGCATGGCTAAACCCTGGCCCCTGCAACCTATCCCCTGTTCTAAAACTGTCGTAGGAAGCGCACGTCGTTCTCGTACAAATTGCGAATGTCCGTGATGTGATGCCGACGCATGCACAGCCGCTCGACACCCAGGCCAAAGGCGAAGCCGCTGACCTCTTCGGGATCGTAGCCGACGGTCCGCAACACGTTGGGATCGACCATGCCAGCGCCACCGAATTCGATCCAGCGTTCGCCCCAGCTCATATCGACTTCGACACTCGGTTCGGTGAACGGGAAGAACGAAGGGCGAAAGCGAACATGCACATCGCGACCAAGATAGCTCGTCGCAAACAATCGCAGCACACTCTTCAAGTCGGCCATCGTCACGTGCTTGTCGATGTACAGCCCTTCCATCTGATGAAACATCGGATAGTGCGTGGCATCGGCAGCGTCGGGGCGATAAACGCGACCGAGCGAAATGATTCGCACCGGCGGCTTCGTCTGCTCCATCACGCGAATCTGCACCGTGCTGGTCTGACTGCGCAATAGCAGCGCACTGCCGCTACTTTGTTTCTCCGCCGTCGCTAGATAAAAGTTATCCAGCGGATCGCGGGCGGGATGCTCGCGCGGAATGTTGAGCGCCTCGAAATTGTGATGCTCGTCTTCAATCTCCGGTCCATCGGTGGCGGTGAAACCCAACCGACCCATGATGTCTTTCAGCTCATCGATCGTTTGCGTGATCGGGTGCAATCGACCGAGCCGTTGCACTGAGCCAGGCAGCGTGATGTCGAACTGCGCGCCATCCTTGCGTTTGATCGGAGCCGATTCCAAGC
The DNA here is from genome assembly GCA_041752355.1 of Pirellulaceae bacterium. GTDB lineage: Bacteria > Planctomycetota > Planctomycetia > Pirellulales > Pirellulaceae > JAEZGD01. The sequence continues at coordinate 1,348 of JBGSHH010001048.1, forward strand.
GAGTCTGCGCCGCATCGAACGCTTGCTCGATGGCGACTTTCACTTCGTTGAATTTCTTGCCAGCGACAGGCTTGTCGGTACCACCGACCGTGCCGAGTCCCTTTTGCGCCGCCTTGAGTTTGCCGCTCTTGGCACCGAGATATTCGATGCGGGCTTGTTCCAGCGCATCGCGATCGGCGGCAGCAGTGAGCGCCGTCGTGGCGGCGGTCATCAATTGATCGAGTTCAGACAGGAATTCTTGAAGCGCCATACGAGTCGTCTCGCCGAGCGAGCAGGTCCTTAAACAGAATCAGGAGAGACAGGCTTCGCTCGCCTCCCTCTCCTGACATCGAATCCAAACTCAAGGTTCGGCGATGGATTAGCACGCAGCAAACTAAGCAGCTAGCGCCGCCTTCACTTTTTCCACAATCGCGTCAAAAGCTGGCGGATCGGCGATGGCGATTTCCGACAAGCTCTTGCGATCGAGTTCCAGACCGGTCTTATGCAGGCCATAGATAAAGCGGCTGTAGCTGAGTCCACGTTCGCGAACGGCGGCGCTGATGCGGATAATCCACAGTTTGCGGAAATCGCGCTTGCGACGGCGACGATCACGGAAGGCAAATACGCCAGCGCGGATCAACGTTTCTTTGACGGTGCGGAGCAGGCGGCGACGACCGCCGACATAGCCCTTAGCACGCTTGAATAAACGCCGCTTCGCTTTCGTGCGAGCAGCTCCTTTAGTCGTACGCATGACTGACTTTCTAAAGTTGCACGATAAGGCCCGCGGAAGGAAACGCTATTCCGCGAGTTAGTTGCCCACGTGCTGTTACGGACAAATCTTCCAATGAATGGTGCATGACCCTAGCGACTATTGTGGCATAGCGCTTCGGTAATGTTCGCGGTAAACGCCTTATCCAGCACGCGCGTGCCGCGCTGGTTGCGCTTCCGCTTTTGGCTCATGGCCGTCGCCAAGTGGCTGGTGCCCGCGCCACGGAACTTCACTTTGCCTTTGGCGGTCAGGCGGAACCGCTTTTGGGTTCCTTTGTGTGTCTTCATCTTTGGCATTATGTCACCGCTTCTACAGGCGAAGGATTACGGACAGGTGGAAACCCAATATTCTAGGATGGGTCGGCCATCAGCGGAAGAGGATTCAGGTAAAAAGAAGCAAATGGCAGTTTGGAGCCTTTATCGCTACGCATTCCCCCTGAACGGGCCGTGTAAGGCTGGCCAATGAAGACAATGCAGGCATCGCTATCAAACCGCCCAGGCAAATCCCACTTGAGGAGCCTATCGCTAACCCCATCGGATTTCGAATTCAGAAAAGAGGGGTCCCTCTAGCAACACATTTTCTAAAAGTCGCG
>JBGSHH010001049.1:0-2760 GCA_041752355.1 Pirellulaceae bacterium
CCGGGCGCTCTTTCCTTCCCGTCGATCAGTCGCTAAAGTTCGCCGCGCTAGACCGGCGAGCCATGCGCGCGTGCTGGCAGCGCTAGCGCAGCAGTGAAGTTAAGTGACGAAATGGTAATCCGCGCCACTCGCACTCAACAAGCTGTAACGAATATTCCGATTCTGACGAGACAGACGCCACTGTCATAACATCGTGGCGCACGCGCGGCGAAAAGGAGTTCCTTGTGAGCAGGCCAAATCAACGCAGTTCGGTCCTGGGCATCCTCGGCAGCTTGGGCTGGCCGATATTCCTCGGCGGTTGGACCACCGCGTTGCTCTACATGTTGATGTTCAAAGGACCGCTCAACTACCCGATCCTGCATCGCTACCTGGCTGGCCATCCCGTCACGTATGTCGAGACAGGCTTGTTCATCGTCGGTCTGTTCGCGCTTATCTTCAAAGCCAACGAAGTCCTCGGCCAGTTTCGCGCCGCAAACTTGATCCAGCTCGATCCGATCCCGCCACGCGGGCAACACCTGGAAGACGCGCCGCGGCTGATCGACGCCATCGAGCAATTCTCCCCGCGCGTGCAGCGGTCGTATCTCGGACGTCGTTTGCGCGACGCCTTGGAGCATGTCGAACGCTCCGGAAGTGCCGCGGCGCTCGATACGGAACTGAAATATCTCTCCGATATGGATGCCGCCCGCCAGCAAGAAAGCTATGGCCTGGTGCGGATTGTGATTTGGGCAACGCCGATGCTGGGCTTCTTGGGTACCGTCATGGGTATCACGCAAGCCTTGGGCGATTTGGATCCGGCCGCTTTGGCCAACGACGTGCAAAACGCCATGAAAGGCCTCTTAGCCGGCCTCTATGTCGCTTTCGATACCACGGCGCTGGCGCTAGTGCTGTCGATGGTGCTGATGTTCGTCCAGTTCATCATCGAGCGCTTTGAATCGCAGGTGTTGTCGTCGGTCGATATCCGCGCTAGCGAAGAAATGATCGGCCGCTTCGAACAACTCGGTGCTTCGCACGATCCGCATGTGCAGTCGATCGAGCGGATGAGTCAGGCGGTCGTGAAGGCGGTCGAAAACGTCGTGCAGCGACAAGCCGATCTCTGGCAAGAAACGATAAATGCCGCGCACGATCGCTGGAGCCGCCTAGTCGGCACTTCGACCGAGCAAGTGCAAGCAGCATTGGCGAGCGCCTTGCAGCAATCGCTCGTGCAACACGCGACCGAACTCGGCAAGATCGAGAAGGCGAGTTCGCAAGAAGCTCGCGCGCTGTGGAAAGACTGGCAAGCCTCGCTCACCGACAACGCCAAACTGCTCAGCTCGCAGCAAGCGGAAATGGTTCGCCAAGGCGATCGCCTGGTGCAAGTGGTCGAAGCGACAGGCGAAGTTATGAAGCTCGAACACGCGCTCAATGCGAATCTGTCGGCGCTGGCAGGCAGCAAGAACTTTGAAGACACCGTGATGAGCCTCTCGGCGGCGATCCATTTGCTCAACACGCGGTTGTCGTCGTCGCATGAAACTCGGCAGATTGATCTCGTGAAACAAGGTCGTGCGGCATGAGTAGGCGCTCCCGCGTCAAGCCTCAAGTCGGTGTTTCGCTCTTTCCGTTCCTGGCCGTGCTGATTTGCACGATGGGTGCGTTGATCGTGCTTTTGCTGTTGATGATGGTGCAAGCCAAAGTCAGCGCTGAGGAGCTAGCGGTTCAGCAACAGAACGCCCAGCCACCCGTTCCCGCCGAGGATCAAGCGGCGCTCCAGCAGCAACTAGAAGACGCCGACTGGCGGCGCGAACTACTCGAACAACAACGCGCTGCCAAGGCAGAAGAACTCGCAACGCAGCGGCTGGAGCTATCCCACCTCGAAGATCACATTCGCACTTTGCAAGACAAGTGGAAGGATCTCGAAGCGCAAGCCGCGCAGTTGCAAACCCAAGGCGATAGCAAGGATCAGACGCGCGACAAGGTCCTCGCAGAAATGGCCCAGATCAAGGCAGAGATCGACAAGACGAAGCGCGATTTGGAGATCGCCCGCGCCGTTGCCGCCAGTAAACCGCGTTCGTATAGCATCATTCCCTACAAAGGTCCCAACGGTACCAGTCGTCGCCCTGTCTACATCGAATGCACCGGTGACTACGTGATCATTCAGCCGGAAGGGGTCAAGCTCGACGCACGCGATTTTGAAGGGCCGCTCGGACCAGGCAATCCCCTCGATGCTTGCCTGCGCGCGATTCGCGAGTATCTAGCGCGCAATCCCGAGATGTCGAAGCATGGCGAACCCTATCCGCTACTGATTGTGCGTCCCGATGGCGTGATTGGTTATGCCGCAGCACGTGGCGCGATGAAGTCGTGGGAAGATGAATTTGGCTATGAGTTGGTCGAAGACGAAACCAAGCTCGCCTATCCCGCCCCCGATCCAACCTTAAAACTCATTTGCGAGCGCGCCATTCAAGATGCGCGTCGCCGTCAGGAAGTGTTGGCCGAAGCGGCGCCTAGTCGCTATCGCGGCACCGCCACCGGCCAAGGCTTGCGCGCCTCCGCCCATGGTGGCTTTCAAGAGTTCATGCCCAAAGATCCTTACGGCGAAGGGGAAGGCTCCGGCAGCGGACGCAGCGCGACTGGTAACGGAGGCGGCGCCGCTGGCAGCGATGGTAACGCGACGGGTAACGGATTGCGAAATGGTTCCAACAACGGCCTGCGTGGGGATGAGCGAGGGTCGCAAGGCATTGGTCGTGGTGGTGGCGGCTTTTATAACCCTGGCTATGCTGGCGAAGG
>JBGSHH010001050.1:0-7981 GCA_041752355.1 Pirellulaceae bacterium
AAATTTTTCGCAGCGCGCAGCGAAGGGCCAAAGAACCTGAGTCGCGGACCAGCAGTAACTGCAAAAGCCGCTCCGGCTGACAACAATGCCGCGCCATCGACAGCTACGAAACCTGGTGGTGGACTCGCGCCGCTTACTGGCCCCGTAAAATACAACATTCGCTTGGGCGACAAAACGCATCAAGTTACCGTCGAACCGGCATAACCACCGCTTTCGCTCAGCGGCGAACCCATAGGAATCCATGGCGATGAACGCCCCCAAACCGACGATGGAACAACTGGTTGGTGACTTGCGCAAAAAGCGCGAGCACTTACAGCAAGGTGGCGGCAGTGAGCGCCTTGCCAAGCAAAGCGAGCAAGGCAAGCTGACCGCCCGCGAGCGGGTGGAAAAGTTAGTCGATAGCGGCAGCTTCGCCGAAGTCGGACTCTTTGCCCAGCATCGTCAAACCGATTTTGGCCTGGCAGGAAAAGAGATTCCCGGCGATGGCGTGGTGACCGGCGCGGCTTCGATCGACGGTCGCCTGGTGCATCTGGCCAGTCAAGATTTCACGGTGCTCGGCGGGTCGGCCGGCGAAGTCCATTCGCTCAAGGTTGCCGAGGCGATGGAAATGTCGCTGAAGACTGGCAGCCCTTTTGTGTTTATCAATGACTCCGGTGGCGCCCGCGTGCAGGAAGGGATTGATTCCCTCTCTGGTTACGGACGTGTCTTTCACACCAATGTCATGCTCTCGGGAGTTGTCCCGCAAATATCGCTGATCTGCGGGCCCTGCGCGGGTGGAGCGGCCTATTCGCCGGCGCTCACCGATTTCATTATCCAAACGCGGCAAGCGCAGATGTTCATCACGGGGCCGCAGGTCATCAAGCAGGTGACCGGCGAACAGATCACCGCCGAAGCGCTCGGTGGTCCCGATGCCCATATGCAGCACTCTGGGGTCATTCACTTTATTACTCAGGATGACACCGAAGCGCTCTATCTATGCCGCCGCCTGCTGAGTTTCCTGCCCGCCAATAATCTCGAAGATCCACCGCGACTAGCGACGAATGGAGATGTCTCACCGAACCCGCAACTTAACCAGGCGCTGCCGGTCGAAGCGAAGCAAGGCTACGATGTGCGGCAAGTGATTTGTGGCATCGTCGACCAAGCCGATTTTCTAGAGGTGCAGTCAGGCTACGCGATGAATATCGTCGTCGGACTGGCGCGAGTCCTGGGGCGTACGGTCGGCATCATTGCCAATCAACCCTCCGTTCTCTCCGGCGTGCTGGATGTCAATGCGTCGACCAAGGCGAGCCGCTTCATTCGTTTCTGCAACGCTTTTAACATACCGCTGATTACTTTCGTCGACGTTCCCGGCTTCCTACCTGGTGTGCAGCAAGAGTATGGAGGCATTATCCGCCACGGCGCGAAAATGCTGTTCTCGTATTCCGCGGCGACGGTGCCGAAGATTCAGGTGATCTTGCGAAAATCCTATGGTGGCGCTCACCTGGCGATGTGCTCTAAGGATTTGGGAGCCGATCGCGTCTTCGCCTGGCCAACGGCCGAGGTGGCGGTGATGGGAGCGGAAGGCGCTGTCGAGATTGTCTATCGCAAAGAGATGCAGGAAGCGACCGACAAAGTCGCCAAGCGAGCGGAATTGGTGGCGGATTACCGTGCGAAGTCGTCGACGCCCTATGTGGCGGCCGGGCGACGCCTGGTAGATGACATCATCGAGCCCGCCGACACGCGCAAACATTTGGCCCAAGCGCTCGAGTATTTGCAGACAAAACGCGATTTGCGTCCCGCCAAGAAACATGGATTAATTCCCCTTTAGAAGTCGCAACAAGCCATGAGCGTCACCAACGACGAAAGCCGTGAGATTGCCACCATGCTGGCTGCACTGCGCGCCGAGGTCGATCGCTTGCAACAACGCATCGCTCACCTCGAGGAGAAGCTTGACGGCGCATCCGCAGTCGCGCCGCCAGAAGAAAGTCCGGTCGATGAAGCGCTGGTGGTCGTCATCAGCGCAGCCATCGCTGCTTTACTTGGCAAGCGTCCGCATATCCGTCAGATTCGACTGCTGGGGTCAGCGGCGTGGTCACAGCAGGGACGCATCGCAGTGCAAGGGTCGCACGCGCTCGACATTCAACGTGGCTAGGAGTTCGCTTTGAAACTAAAACTGACGATCGATGGCAAGCTGTATGAGGTGGAGGTCGAGGTCTCCGAACCAGATCCGCTCCAGCCCAGTTATATTCCTCCGATCGCGCAGGGCGTCGTGCTGCCGGCGATTCCTGTCGCCATTGCGCCGACGACGACCGCCCATTCGGTCGCGGATGACGCGAAGGTCTGCCGCAGTCCGTTTGCCGGCACCGTCGTGCGTGTTCCGGCCGAAGTCGATCAGGCGATCCAAGTTGGTGATACGCTGATGGTCCTGGAAGCCATGAAGATGGAGGCGGTCATCACTTCACCGCATGCGGGTAAGATCAGCAAGATCAATGTTGGCGTGGGTGACGCGGTGCAAGGCGGACAGGTCTTGGTCGAATTTGCCTAGGAGGCTGAATCATGTCCATAGCGAAATCGCTGAATCATGTTGGCATTGCCGTGCGGAGCATTGAGGCCCAGCGGGCCTTCTACGAGGATGCGCTAGGCGCCATCTTTGAAGGGATGGAAGAAGTCGCCGACCAGAAGGTACGGGTTGGATTTTTTCGTGTCGGTGACGTGCGATTGGAACTGCTCGAACCGACTGATCCTACCAGCACGGTGGCGGTATTCCTCGAAAAGCGCGGCGAAGGACTACACCACCTTGCGTTTACGGTCGAGAAGATTGAGGATCGCATCGCCGAGTTGAAGAGCGGCGGGCTGCGCATGATCGACGAACAGCCGCGCGCTGGCGCGCATCACATGCAGATCGCCTTTGTCCATCCGAAGAGCACTTTTGGCGTGCTTACAGAACTCTGTGAGCCGGCGCCCCTCGATGGCGCTCGTAAAGAGGAGCACTCCCCGCGGTGATTGATTCCTATCCCAAGCTGACGGCAGACGAAGCTGCCGAACGCATCCCCGATGGCGCCCTGGTCGCGTTTAGCGGTTTCACGCCTGCAGGCGCGGCCAAAGCGGTGCCGCTGGCGCTCGCGCAGCGTGCCCGCCGTTTACATGAAGCCGGCGCGTCGTTTCAGATCCGCGTCCTTTCCGGGGCCTCGACGGGTAAGAGTCTCGACGACGCGCTGGCCGAGGCGGAGGCCATCTCCTGGCGCGCTCCCTACCAGTCCTCGGGCCCGTTGCGAAAGCGTATCAATGATGGCCGAGTGGCGTTTGTCGACATGCACCTGTCGCACTTCCCACAATCCGTCTTGTTCGGGGCTTTCGGCAAGGTCGATGTCGCGGTGATTGAGGCGACCGAAATCACGGCCGATGGCCGTGTTTATTTGAGCACATCGATTGGTGCGTCGCCGACATTTCTGCATTGCGCCGAGCGCGTCATTATCGAGGTCAATCGCCGCCAGAATCGCCGGCAAAGCGAGATGGCGGATATCGTCATGTCGCACGCGCCGCCACGTCGGGAGGCCGTGTCGCTGCATCATCCGCTGGAGCGCATCGGGAAGCCCTATGCCCATGTCGATCCCAAGAAGGTGATCGGCATCGTCGAAACGGATCTCGCCGACGAAATGCACGGTTTTGATCCTCCCGACGATGTCAGCAAGGCGATCGCGAATCATGTCGTCGAGTTTTTGTTGGCCGAGTTGCGGGCCGGGCGCATTCCTCCGGAATTCCTGCCACTACAAAGCGGTGTCGGCAATGTCGCCAATGCGGTGATGGACGGCCTTGGCGCGCATGCCGACATTCCTAACTTCTCGATGTACACCGAGGTCTATCAAGATTCTCTCATCCCGCTCATGGAGCAAGGCCGCTTGCTGGGCGCCAGTACTTGCGCACTGACGCTTTCTGGCCCCATGATGCAGCGGTTGCACGACAATCTCGATTTCTTTGGACCGCGCATCGTACTTCGCCCCCAGGAACTATCGAACAACCCGGCGGTGCTGCGGCAACTGGGGGTCATTTCGCTGAACACAGCCTTAGAGGTGGATGTCTACGGACATGCCAACTCAACGCACGTGTGCGGTCAAACGATGCTCAATGGCATCGGCGGCAGTGGCGACTTCGCGCGCAATGCGTATCTGTCGATGTTTATGTGCCCGTCGTACGCCAAAGGTGGCCGGATATCCACCATCGTGCCGATGTGCACGCACGTCGATCACAACGAACACTCTGTGCAGGTCATCGTTACCGAGCAAGGTCTGGCCGATCTGCGCGGACTCGCGCCCGCCGATCGAGCACAGTTAATGATCGAACGTTGTGCGCATCCTGCCTATCGCGACTACCTGCATCGCTATATCGCCAGCGCCGGCAAAGGACACATCAGGCACGATCTCACGCGCTGCTTCGAATTACATCAGAATTTGCTTACACACGGGGCGATGCTCCCGGAAGTCGATCTCAAGCAGTTCGCCTGCTGAGATCTCCTGAGAGGAACCGACATGTTGCCCACCGAGTTCAAACTGGCTGATGAGTTTCCGCCAGCGAGTTACGAGCAATGGCGCGTCCTTGCGGAAGCGGACCTGGGCGGCGCGCCGTTCGAACAGAAACTGATTACGCATACCTATGAAGGGATCGACCTGCGGCCTATTTATACGCGGGACGATGTTGCGCAACTCGCCGAACCCGCAGGCTATCCGGGATTACCGCCGTTTACGCGTGGGACGCAACCGCATGGCGCGTCGCAGACCGGCTGGGACCTGCGGCAAGAGTTCGCTCATCCCGACGTGCAGCAGACCAATCGCGAAATCCTCGAGGACCTGCAAGGCGGCGTCACTTCCCTGCTGTTGCGACTCGATAGCGCGGCGCGCAACGGAATGGACGCTGATGATGCCGCGGCGAAGGAACTGGCAGGTCGTGATGGCGTGATGATTCATCACGTGGATGACCTCGACGCGGCCTTGGCGAATGTGCACCTGCAGATGATCGGTCTGACACTAGAAGCGGGCGCCGCCTTCCTACCTGCGTCGGCGCTGGTCGTCGCCTTGTTAATTCGGCGCGGCATCGATCCGGCCGATGTGCGCGGTGCTTTCAATGCGGATCCATTGGCGGTGCTGGCGCGCGACGGGCAGTTGCCACTGCCAGTTCAACGTTCACTCGAGCAGCTGGCAGATCTGGCAGTTTGGACCTCGCAGCACGCGCCCCGCGTCACGGCCGTACGCGTGGGAACGGCGCCCTACCATCACGCTGGGGCGACCGCTGTGCAAGACTTAGCGTTGGGGATGGCCACTGGAGTAACCTACTTACGGGCCATGACCGACCGTGGCTTATCCATCGACGACGCCGCCCGGCAAATCCAGTTCAGCATTAGTGTCGGCACGCACCATTTTCTCGCGATCGCCAAATTGCGAGCTGCGCGGCGGTTATGGTGTCGCGTGGTCGAAGCGTGTGGCGGATCGACAGAGGCGGGCCGCATGCGATTGCATTCGCGGCTAAGTAAGCGCGTCCTGACTTACCGCGATCCTCACGTCAACCTGCTGCGCAATACTTTCGGCGTGTTTGCAGCTGGCGTGGCCGGCGCTGATGCAATTACCTCAATCCCGTTCGATGCCGTCATTGGGTTGCCGGACGCTCAAAGTCGCCGCGTCGCCCGAAATACCCTGCTTGTGTTGCAGGAGGAGTCGCACCTGGACCGTGTGGTCGATCCCGCCGGTGGGAGTTGGTATCTCGACTCGCTCACTGAACAACTAGCGACACAAGCCTGGGAATTCTTTCAGCAAGTCGAACGCGCCGGCGGAATGCTCGCCGCGCTGGAGAGCGGCTGGGTCGCCGGTCAAATCGAATCGGCGTTTGCCCCCAGGGCGAAGAATCTGGCGCGACGCAAGGATGGCATCACTGGCGTAAGCGAGTTCCCGAATGTGGCCGAAACTCCCGTCGTGCGCCATCCACCCGATCGCAGCACGCTGGTACGAGCAGCCGTCGAGCGACTGCGCGCCGGGCGCCGCGAGGTCTGGCCGGCGCAAGCTACCGTCGTCGCTATGGCCATCGCCGCTGCCTCTGCCGGCGCTTCGATCGGCCACCTAGCGCGCCAGTTGGGTTTTCATCAGGAACCGACGGTCGTTGCTCCGATAGCTCCGCATCCCTTCGCCGAACCGTTCGAGGAACTGCGCACTTCCAGCGATGCGTGGGCGGCCAGCCATGGACACCACCCCCGAGTTTTCTTAGCGAACATGGGTTCTCCGACGCATCACACCGCGCGGGCGACCTATGCCAAGAACTTCTTTGAAGCCGGAGGCTTCGAGGTAATCTCAAACAATGGCTTTCGCGATGCCACCGCTGCCACGCAGGCATTCGCCTCGAGCGGGGCTCGTATCGCTGTGATCTGCAGTTCGGACAAGTTGTACCCGGAAGCGGTTCCCGCCCTGGCTCCGCAATTGAAATCAGCCGGTGCCACCACGATCGTGCTCGCCGGTAACCCAGGCGCAAACGAAGCGGACTGGCGCGCGGCAGGCGTTCATCGATTCATTTTTGTTAAGTGCGATGTCTTGACGACGCTGCGCGAAATGTTGCGGCAAGCAGGAGTACTGTTGATATGAGCTCCCTTCCCAATTTCGCCGAGGTGCCACTGACGGCCGGTGCTGCCCCTGCTTCGGCTGCTGACTGGCAACGCGTTCGCGGCACGTCGCCTGTCTGGACCACACCAGAGCAGATTCCAATTCAATCGGTCTACACAGCGGACGATCTCGCCGGGCTCGATCATCTCGATACCATGCCAGGCATGCCGCCGTATTTACGCGGCCCGTATGCCACGATGTATGTGCTGCGACCGTGGACGGTGCGGCAATATGCGGGCTTTTCGACCGCAACGGAGTCCAATGCGTTCTATCGACGCAATCTGGCCGCCGGGCAGATGGGGCTGAGCATCGCCTTCGATCTCGCGACGCATCGCGGTTATGACTCGGACCATCCGCGTGTCGCGGGCGATGTCGGCATGGCGGGCGTGGCGATCGATAGCTTGCAGGATATGCGCATGCTGTTCGACGGCATCCCGCTCGACAAGATGAGCGTGTCGATGACGATGAACGGCGCTGTGTTGCCTGTGCTGGCTTTGTATATCGTGGCGGCCGAGGAGCAAGGCGTTAAGCCTGAGCAACTCTCGGGGACAATCCAGAACGACATCCTCAAGGAGTTCATGGTTCGCAACACGTACATCTACCCGCCAGAACCCAGCATCCGGATCATTGCCGACATCTTCGATTTCACAAGTCGCCGGATGCCCAAATTCAATAGCATCAGCATTAGCGGCTATCACATGCAAGAGGCAGGCGCCACGGCCGATCTGGAACTTGCCTACACCTTGGCAGACGGCTTGGAGTACGTTCGTACAGGACTGAAGAGCGGCTTGGACGCAGATGCGTTTTGTCCGCGTTTATCGTTTTTCTGGGCGATCGGCATGAATTACTTCATGGAGGTCGCCAAGCTACGGGCGGCGCGCATGCTGTGGGCCGTGCTAATCAAGGGTTTTCAGCCGCAGAATCCGAAGAGCCTGTCCCTGCGCACGCACAGTCAGACCAGCGGCTGGAGCCTGACGGCACAAGATGTCTACAACAACGTGGTTCGTACTTGTGTTGAAGCGATGGCTGCGGCCCATGGGCATACGCAGTCGTTGCATACCAACGCGCTCGACGAAGCGCTCGCGTTGCCGACGGATTTTTCGGCGCGAATCGCTCGCAACACGCAACTGTTGTTACAGCAGGAGACCGATACCTGCAATGTGGTCGATCCGTGGGGCGGCAGCTATTATGTCGAACGACTGACGCATGAGCTGGCCCAGCGCACGTGGCAGCACCTGCGCGAAGTCGAAACACTGGGCGGCATGACGAAGGCGATCCAAGCCGGTATTCCCAAGCTACGCATTGAAGAAGCTGCCGCGCGAACGCAAGCCAGGATCGACTCGGGACAGCAGGTCGTAATCGGG
>JBGSHH010001051.1:0-20256 GCA_041752355.1 Pirellulaceae bacterium
GCCGGAACGAATCAAAATTGCAAGGAAACTTCAACATTCGTTGATGCGTCCTGCGTAAGACGATTGGTTTACATGGGTAGAACAAGCCAACACCCCATGACTTTTCGGGCAAAATGGTTACGGCAAGCTGATAGCAGGCCATTTGACGCGCCCTGCTGCGAACTGTTCAATAACCTTTTTCCCCTTTGGGCCTCGGAGAACACCCTCATCTAGCTAACACGGAGCACTACCATGCGACAACTCCTGGCAACTCTGGCTGTAATCTTCTGCCTCGTCGGCTGTCAGCCTGCCCAGCCGACGGCACAACCCAAGACCCCTGCTAAGCAGTCTCCCGCCCCAGCTCGCAGTGAACGCGAGAAAGCGGAAATGTCGCCTGCTGGCTGGCCGCATACCACCAAAAAGCACACCGGCGAATTCGTCCATATCGCACCCGATGGCACGGAAACCGCGCTCAATCTGCACGACGACACCGTCGCCCTGATCGAAAACACACTGCGTGAGGGTGAGCCCGATGAATTCAGCTATTCGCTGCAATATTTGCGTCATCAGGATGGTAAAGATTTCTACGAATTGACTTACCAAGACGGCACGGCCATGCGAACCCATAGCTCCTATGCGTACGCAGGTGAAGAAGTCGAGCTGGGCGAAAAAGGTAAGCACGGACAATTCAAAATTCGTCCGCTTTCACCGTGATGGGATGCTGCAAGACATAACTGAGGGTCATTGTCGCTGCGGGCAAATCGGGCCATAATTTACCCTTTGCAACGCACGCACCCCCATTCAAGTATAAGGGTTCCACGACATGAAGGTCGCCACGATCGTTACCAACAAAGGCACCATTCGGGTTCAGCTATTCGACGATAAGACGCCCAAGACGGTGGCGAACTTTGAAAAACTAGCCGGCGAAGGTTTTTACAACGGTCTCAAGTTCCACCGCGTGATTTCGGATTTCATGATCCAAACTGGCTGCCCGCAAGGGACAGGTACGGGCGGCCCGGGTTACAAGTTCGCCGATGAATTCCACAAAGACCTGAAGCACAATGGCCCGGGCATCCTCTCGATGGCCAACGCGGGACCAAACACCAACGGCTCGCAGTTCTTCATTACCCACGTTGCCACACCCCACCTCGATGGCAAGCATTCCGTGTTTGGCAAAGTGCTCGAAGGGCAAGATGTCGTCGACGCCATCAAGCAAGGCGATAAGATGGAAACAGTGACTGTCACCACCGAATAGAATGACCAATCGCTAATGCGGAAGTCGGAACGGTTGTTCCGACTTCCGCTTTCGGTTTTCTTTGCTATTCTCCCGCATCGTCCTGTTCTTTTTCGTTGACCGGTTGCACGTTCGGCGTCGGAGCAGCCGTTTCCTGCGGCTTCTTCTCCTCCACTGGCGCTGGTTGCGGCGCCGCCGGTGTCGCCACAAGCGTATTGGCCGACTTCAACTCGGTTTGTACCGTCGCCCGCAACTCGTTCAGCAGCTCTGCTTTGATCCGCTCGGCTTCAGCAGTGGCGAACTTGCTGGCATCTGCTTTCACGCCCGATGACAAGGCATTGAATTGTTGCAAGTTGGTTTCGTGAAACGCCTTCGCTTGCGCGGTATAAGCCAGTTCCAGCTTCTTGGTTTCTTCGACGATCTTGGCATCCAGCTTAGCGATCGCTTCCTTCAAGCGCGCCTCGTGCGCTTCGTGCGCTTCTTTGAGTTGCGCTGCCTGAGCTTCGGCAGCTTGCTTGAGCTTATCCATTTCAGCCGAAACCAGTTGCTTGGCGGCCACTTCGATTTGCTGCGTTTGCGCTGTGGCTTGATCCTGCAACTTCTTGGCTTCCGCGGCGACCAAAGCTTGCGCATCCTCACGCAGCTTGGCGACTTCTTGTTTGACTTGCTCGGAGAGCTTTAGCGACTCCGCCGTCACTTTATCCTGCGTTGCGGCGTTGATCTTCTCGGTCGCGGCGGCAGTTTGTGTCGCGATATCGGCATCGATCTTGGCCGAAAGCTGCCCCGAGACTTCGCTCTTGATCTCCGCCTTGCGTCGTTCCCAGCGACGACCAAAGATCGCGGCGTCGGCCGAATCCACGAACGTCCCAGCGGTTATCACCGCGAGCAAAGTCAACGAAAACAACGACGAACGACGCATGATAAGCAATCTCCAACAATAGGGGCGGGATCGAGAGAGGCGAATATTGGCGGGTGTCAGCCGTAATTGCTGACGCGGACGGACGCCTGATTCGGCCATTATTGCTTGCCAGGCCCTACGCTCGCAAGGATGTCGATTCGCTAATCTGGCCAAATCACCCCGCTGAAATGCTTGTTTCGCGTCCTTGTGGGGCGATACAATTCTGTGCGTGCTCTTCCCCCTCTCCCAGCGATCACGGAGGCAGTCATGGCCACAATCACATCGCCCTATAAAGCCGAACCCACCATCCACCAAACGTCTTGTTTCATTGGTGGCCAGTGGTTGCCGTCCAAGAGCGGTAAAACGTTTGAAACCGTCAATCCCGCCACCGAAGAGGTTATCGCTCAAATCGCCGAGGGGGACGCCGCCGATGTCGATGCCGCCGTAAAGGCTGCTCGCGACGCCTTTGAAAATGGCCCTTGGAGCCGCATGACCGCCCGCGAACGGGGCAAGCTCATGTATCGCCTCGCCGATTTGATCGAAGAGGAAATCGACGAACTAGCGGCGCTCGAATCGCTCGACAATGGCAAGCCGGTGCGCGACGCCCGCGCTGCCGACTTGCCGCTGGTGATTCAATGCCTGCGCTACTACGCAGGCTATGCCGACAAAATTCACGGTCAGACGATCCCCATCGATGGCAGCTATTTCTGTTACACGCGGAAAGAGCCCGTCGGCGTCGTCGGACAGATCATTCCCTGGAATTTCCCCATGCTGATGACAGCCTGGAAATGGGGACCGGCGCTCGCGGCAGGCTGCACGATTGTCATGAAGCCGGCGGAGCAAACGCCTCTCACCTGCCTGCGCATGGCGCGGCTCGCACAAAAGGCAGGCATTCCCGATGGTGTGATTAACGTCATCCCCGGCTATGGACCAACCGCTGGCGGCGCGATCGTAAAACATCCCGGCATCGATAAGATCGCCTTCACAGGCGAAGGAGCCACCGCCCAGATCATCATGCGCGAAGCGAGTAGCACACTAAAGCGCATCACCTTTGAACTCGGCGGCAAGAGTCCCAACATCATCTTCGCCGATGCCGATCTCGATGCCGCCTCCGCTGGTGCACACTTCGGTCTGTACTTCAACCAAGGACAATGCTGCTGCGCGGGAAGTCGCGTCTATGTTGAAGAGAAAGCGCACGAGAAGTTTATTCAAAAAATCACCGCGATGAATCTCAGTCGTCGCATCGGCGATCCGCTGGATCCCTTGACCGAGCAAGGCCCGCAAGTCGACCGCGCCCAGTTCGATAAGATTTTGAAATACATCGATATTGGCAAGACGGGTGGCGCGGAGTGCGTCACCGGCGGCGTTCGCCACGGCGAGCGTGGCTTCTTCATCGAGCCGACTTTGTTCGATCGCGTGACTGACGACATGGCAATTGCTCGCGATGAAATCTTTGGCCCTGTGATGTCGGTGCTGACGTTCAAGGACGGGGACGACTTGCTGCGTCGCGCCAACGACACGATGTACGGCCTGGCCGCCGCCGTGTGGACGCGCGATGTCTCCAAGGCGCATAAGTTGGCCGCCAAACTGCGTGCTGGCACTGTTTGGGTGAACTGCTACGACGTCTTCGATGCCGCCGCTCCCTTTGGAGGCTACAAGATGTCCGGCATGGGACGCGAACTGGGCGAGGAAGGACTCAAAGCCTATCTCGAAACTAAGACAGTGACGGTGGCCATGTAGCTTTCGTTTTAAGATAGGGTGCGGCGAGGCACGAGCTGCACCTGATTTGATAATCGTTCCTGGTGCGGCTCGTGCCTCGCTTCACCCAACGAATGGATCGCCAACTACATGCATCGCTCAATCGCATTGGCAATATTGGTTTGCGCGCTTGTTCTTTCAGGTAGCGCGCTCGCTGGCGTGGGCAATCCGCAGGTTACAACCGAACATCCCTTTTATCCTGGTGCTGGAGCGTGCAACTCCTTTTGGTCACTGCAAAGCGCGCAGGCCAAGCTCTATCAGCACGTCACCGGCAAGAAGGTGACGACCGATCAGGACAAAGCACTGGCAGCATGGCTGTGGCGCAATACGCATTACTGGCATGGTGAACCCGGAGCGGAAGATATTTGGGGACAGGGTTTCGGCAAAGGGCCAGATAGCACACAGCGCGAATATTGGACCGGTCTCTACGCCTTTGGCTTTGGTTTATGTGGTACGACGCACGCGCAGTGGACCGCCGAACTACAAAACATTTTTGGCCACAACCGCGCTCGCACGGTCGGCACTGCGGGACACAATTCGTTCGAGGTGTTTCTAGAAGGCGAAGGCTACGGCGATGGCAAATGGGTGTTGCTCGATCATGATATTTCCACCGTCATCTTCGACAAACAAGGCAAGTCACTGCTTTCGCTCGCGGAGATCGTCACAGATTGGAAGCAATATGCGACTCGCGACTATGCCGGCAACAAAGACTGCGGCTGGTTGCCGTGCGGTTTGCATCCAGAAGATGGCGGCGTGTATGCCGACTACAACACGGCCGAGTATTTCCCCGGCTACGCGGGACTACCGCCGAACATTTACCTGCGACGCGGTGAGACGCTGCGGCAGTATTACGAACCTGGCTTGGAAGATGGCCAGACGTTTGTGTATTGGGGTCGCAACTACAACATCGGTGGCATCCCCGGGCCGGAGCGTTCGCACACCTGGGTGAATCAGCCAGAGAAAATGTATCTAGCCAAGAACGGCGCAGGCTATAAGCCGGGCCAAGCGCGTTATGCCAACGCGGTCTATACGTACACACCCGATTTCGCCAGTGAAGATTATCGTGAAGGGGTCATTGATGAAGGCGACGGGCACGTAACGTTTGAGTTCTATACACCGTACATCATCGCCACCACGCCCGCTGGCAAGGGAGCCTGGGATATCTATCAACCCGGCGGCAAGAATGGGCTTGTGATTCGCGGGTCGGGCGATGTGCAGGTGAGTATCTCGGTCGACCAAGGAACCACCTGGCAAGCTGCTGGCAAATTGAAAGAGGTGCTGGATATCACCGATCTCGCTAAAGGCTTTCGGCAATACTGGCTGAAGTTTCACGCCGGGGCGAAGCAACTGGCCGATGCGAAACCGACGATCACGACCATCTGTCAGATGAATGGTTCGCTACTGCCACGACTGACGGATGGAAAAAATACGATCGTGACGAATGTTTCGCAGCGTGGCGTCATTTCGGCGGGCCCCACGGTTGCGCAAGCGAAGGCGCATCTGATCGCCGGCGCGTTTGATTCGCCCACCGCAACCTTAGAACTGACCAGCCCGCGCGACAAGACTTCTTTCCTTGTGTATGCCGCGGCGCATTGGAAGTCGAGCAATCCGCCCGATCCGCAGGTCGAATACTTTATCGACTATTCCACCGACGCGGGACGAACGTGGGAACCTTTGGTGCGCGATTGGCATATCACGCGGCGTGGCAACGAACCAAAGGATTTCTGGTCGCAGAGCTTTTGCTATGGTGGCGGTAAGCTGAAGCAAGATACCAAGGGGCCGGTGCAGGTTCGCTTTCGTAACTCGCACAAGAAGCAACTGGCCCGCGCCGAAATGCACCTGGTCTATTCACAGCATGAACGCGAGGATGGTTTTCAATCCACATTGGCTTGGACCAACACCCAAGGCCCGCAACAACAGAAGCTTTTCGGTTCCAATGCTGGCGATGTTAGCTCGCAATCGACCATGGAAGCAGGCGAGCAAGTCCGCATGCGTTGGATCGAGACACAACCTAGTTTCACACGTCGCCCTTAAGCCGCATTGCGTAGCGGAGGCGTGGCCTGCGATTCACGGGCGAGCGCATCCAATCGCAATACCTCACTTTCCGATGGCACCTGGGCCAACGTGAGCAGGATCGGCAACGATTCCAATTCCGGTTCGACATCACGGGCAGGCAGTAAGTACGCGCGCACTGGTTCCCACACGACGATCCACAAAACGGAGCGCGTGCGGGTCGCCTGCGGCTCATCCAACGCGCGCGCCAAATGCACGCCGAGGAATCGAAATGCCAGACTGATCGCAAAGAGCACATGGAAACCAACAACGGTATATCCGCCAAACGACCACGACCAGTCGCCAAATTGCTTGAGCGAATAGCCTGCCACAATCGCCGTGATGCCGCCGATCGTTCCCGCGAGTGCCGTGCCAGCGGCAACGAACATCGCGCGATTCTCTGCTGGCGAATGTTTGAGCATGAAGCCGTTGCTGCCGATGTTGATGCCAGCGTTGAGCACCGCATCAATCATGAACATCGGAGCCAAAAAGCAGAACGCCGCCGTCGGTTCGTGTGGCGTGATTAGTAGTGACAGCATATTGAGCGGCTTGAAAGCTGTGCATAGCACCAACACAGGGCGTTGACCAAAGCGTTCCGCCAGTCGTCCCATGCCGCGCGAAAAAATCGCCCCGCCTGCCCAAGAGACCGACCACAGCAGTAGCACGCTGAACAAGCTCAAGCCAAGATAATCGAGCATGTACATGCTGATGAATGGCGCGCCGATCATGGCCGCGAAGTGCCAGAAACAAGTGAATGTGATGAATGTGCGATAGGACCGATCGCGAAACGGCGCGCGTAGTACCGGCCACAGCCGAGGATTCGCCGCTTGTTTGACAGGCGGTTCGTCGACCCACAAGAACAACAAGACATCGCACACGCCCAGCACCGCGCCGGCGACGATCAGCACGCTGAACGACGTCATGGTATCGAGCCCACTCTTGAAGATCACGAGCGCGCTAATCGCCAGCGTGACAGCGGCGGTCCATTGCTGCCACAAATGACGATTGCCCCAGAATTCGCTCAAGCCCTGACGTGGCAGGTAGTCTCCCATCCACGACATCCAGAGCGGATTGCCAAAGTGCGTTAGCGATTGATTGACCGCCACTGCCACGATCAATCCCCACACCCAGACCTCGCCCGGCAAGTTCGGATAGAGAAATGCGCCGATTGCCAGCGGCACAAAGGCCAGTCGTTGCACGATCGAAACACTCATCCACACCCAGCGGCGATGCGACAAATGATTCACCAACATGCCTGCCAGAAACTGCATGAATAGCATCAGCGTCGGCACAGCGCCCAGGATGCCGACATGCAAGCCGGTACCGCCATGCGCACGGGCGAACTCGATGGTCGCCGGCGACGTCGTCAGTTGCAAATAGGCCATGGCCAAACAGCCAGCCACCACGATGGCGCGCTTCGCGCCGTGAATTGTCCACACGTTAGTTGCCGTCAAATGCGAAAGGGAACCGTGATCGATAGCGCCAGCACTTCCGTCCTCGCGTCGATCGGGCGGAAGTGTAGCGAAGCGCGCTATTGCTGGGGAGAGAAACTGGAGAAGCCCGCCACCATTTACGATGCCAGCATGCGATCATTTGTTCTCATCCGCAGCGGTCTTACCACAGATTTTACAGATCTCGGTGCGGCGAACCCGCGTGCCGCACTTGCGACACTCTTGCAACGACAACTCGTGAGGCGTTGGCACGTGCCGCTGACCATCCCTCCGTCTCTTAACTTGCTCGCATTGCTCAACAGGCGGACTTTCCGGAGCGACGAGCGCATTGTTGAAAAGCCCCTGACCATCGCCATAACATGCGAAGTGCCCACAACATGCGCAGGCATAGAGTTCGACACTTGGGAGGGCCTTTGTCGTCAGCATCGTCGGTGATAGTAACGCCCAAAGGACTTCTTGTTGATCGATTCGGCGGAAAACCTGGTGGGCTCCACATTGCGGGCAATGTTCTGATCGCATTCCTGCGTCTCCGGGGTAAGATATGATCGGGAATCTATACGTCAAATACCCCTTCAAAGTTCTACCCCGCCCGAACCAGCAAATTTCGAACCGATTCGATTGCTGGATTAACCGAAAAATGCGTAACAGCATGGACCATTAGAGCTTGCGTCGAGAACAAGCACGTTGACGCCGTTTTACGAGTTACCGACGCATGTCGTCGTACTGACTACATGCGTCACCAATGTGCTGGCGCGCAGGCATACTGCAGAGGGAGCAGCACGGCGTAGCAGGCGGCTTCCGGGCAAGACGCCGATTTCGAACTCGCCTTAACGCCGTCCACCTTGGCGTCGATCTTGTCCCCGACGATCATCGCGCGATGGCGTTGGCTTGGCGACGGGCGGAGGATCACTACCGCGGCGCCCGCCTGGCAAGTCGCTCTGACGACGAGCCGCGTGTCCTGGTAACAGGTCGGAAGCGCGGCGACCGAGATTGAGAGCGGCATCGCTCCAGCGACGACCGGCCGCTTGCCCCATCGGACTCACTAGAAAAACTAGCCCCAAACCGCTCATCAGGCCCCCCAAGAGACCCGCGGCGCAAATCGTGGTCCGACCTGGACCGAGGGGATGCGTGCTGAGTTGTGGTCCATCGATCCGCGTAATCAAACTCACCGCTTGTGCTGCAGCCTGGCTGGCCCGCACTTCCGCTAGATCTTTGTTGGCTTTTTGCACGATCTCGCTGCGTTGCTTCACATCGGCATCGAGATTGCTGTATTTCGCCCGCAAGCTGGCCAAGCGATCGAGCCGTTGTTCGGCTGCCGCTTGCTGACGTGCGAGGGAATCGATCAAGGTTTTGCTGATCGCTACATCGGTTTGTAAACCACGAATGGCGATCGCGATTTCTTTTTTCAGTTCCCGCAATACGCCCTCTTCTGACGCCTTGGCGGCTTGCACCTTGGGATGATCGTTGCTCATGGTACCGGCCATTTCCGCCGTACGAAGCTGGGCCACGACGAGCCCCTCTTTAAGCTGCTTGAGCGCCGGTTGCGATTCCAACAATCGATTGGGCATAGCGACGATTTGATGGCTATCGGAATCGGCAGCTTGCAAGTGCTTGAGTTGCTCCTGCTTATCTTGATAGGTCGTCTGCGCGGCGCGCAGTTCATTCTTGATTTGGTTGAGCGAGTTTCGCAAGTTGCTCTCGCCGGTGCCCGATTGGTTGAGCAACCGCAGTTCGTTTAGATCGGGCCCCACTTCCGCTTCGAGGTCTTCGAGCTTACGTGTCGCCCCCTGCAAGTCGATTTGCGCAAGTTGCAGCGACTTCGAGAGTTCTTCGATCACACTGGCAGTGCGACGATTACGCAGTTGTTGCAAGTTCTTTTCGAGTTGATCGCAGACGGCATCGGTCAACGCAATCGCGCGCTCCTTTTCGCCGGCTTTCACCGAGAGATGCAGCACTTCCGTGCTACCAAACTCAGCGCCCCCAGGCGCTTTGATGCTGATCGAATCGCGCAGGCCATCGATATCATCCGCCAAGGGCCAGGCTCCCGACGCGCGGCGATCACTCGGCGGACCGACTTCGAGCAAAGCGTCGGCGAGTGACTTTTGGTTGCGGGCGAGTTCAAGCAACGTCTCTTGCGCGGTTTTCATGGCATCGGCACTATCGAATTGGCCAGCGGCGTTATCTTTACCAGCCGCTTCATTGCGAACGTGCAGCACTTGCGTCGCTTGCCAGGTGTCCGGCTTCAGCACGGCATATCCCAGCGCGCCGAGCGTCAGCGCGACGGTGGGAATCGTCCAAAAACGCCAATACGTCTGCAGGGCTAGAGCAAACTCGCGAACGGTGACAACCAAGGGGGGCAAACTGCTCATGGCTCACTTTCGTGGCGTGAATATTTGGTGATTCCGGAGACTCGCTCCGTCGCAAATATAGGACGCGACTAAGTAGCGCGCGGGCCAAATAGAGCGGTCGTGCGGAATATCAGCCAACTTCTTAGTTGCGGTAGGTGCGGCGGCATACATGCTCCCCATAAGGGGTGCGACCTATTTTCAATAATGGAAATCTTACATCCCTTACATACACATAACGAAGCTTTCTGTTTCTTTATGTTCCATAAGGAGGTTACAAATCGTTCAGCAATCGGTTCCCGCTAGCAAACGACCGACGTAAATTTCTAGGAAAGACAAAGGCGATCCAATAAAAGGGCAGGCTGGCAGCCTACCCCACCTGAGTCTCATACAAGACCAATCCACCCCGCGGAAGACGCGTGTCTTCCTGGCGGTGGAATCACGGCGGAGAAAAAGCCATGAAGACGAGTTTGAACCATGTGTTGACGGGACTGTTCGCGGTGGCAGTGGCGTTGCTGGTGACCGGCTCCGCGATGGCGGGCCCTCACGACGCCGGCTGGAAGGCGCGTGGCATGCGAGACAACGTTAGTCATCACACGACGCGTTATTATGCGGCACCCGCGCTGAGTGCACCGGCACGTCAGTCGTTCTCGTATGAACCAGCGCCCGCAGAACCAGCGCCCGCAGCGTCACCTGCAGCGCCCGCTCCTCAAGGGAATTCCGGTTATCGCACCTATACCTACCAGCCTGCGCCGGTGCGTACCTATTCCACTCGCAGCCCACACCACAGCTCGAATCATTTCAGCGGAAACTACAGCAGCAAGGCGACGCTGTACAATCACTAAGCGATCCGGAGTTCCGACGGATCCTTTGTCTAGCTGAAACATTCGAGAGCAGCCGGCGCTAGAGCTATTCTACCGCCGGCTGTTTTTGTTGGGATTTCGACTCGCCAGGCTTCGCAAGGCGGCATAGTTGCGTTAGCTCGACAGGTGGGGTTCAATACCGTCTGGGTCTAGTCAAGGATGTAGAAACCAGGAATTGTATTTCGTCATGGCACAGCGACCAACTTCACGCCCTGCGGGAGGCGATGCTCCTCGTGGCGATTGGCGAACCGCAGGCAAGAAGCCGGTCGCCAAACGAGGCGCACCCCTCTACCAGCAAACCCCTTCTGGCAACGCCGGACTGTGGTGGAAACGGGTGTTTTCGCTCGGATTGGTCTTCGTACTGGTGCTGCTTTTTATCGCCGTAATCCGTTGGATTCCCCGCAGCACACCACTGGTAGTGGTCTCGGTGACGAATTATGCCGCGCCTGCGCCTCCTAATGGCTGGGCGGAGGAAGATGCCGCC
The DNA here is from genome assembly GCA_041752355.1 of Pirellulaceae bacterium. GTDB lineage: Bacteria > Planctomycetota > Planctomycetia > Pirellulales > Pirellulaceae > JAEZGD01. Next base: position 11,065 of record JBGSHH010001051.1, read on the forward strand.
GCTTTCGCCGAGTCGTGGCCACTAACGGGGGCGATGCGCGACAACTGGAACAACGTGCGTGTCGAAGTCGAAAAGCAGCCCCCGCCTACTAGCGAGGCTTGTTTAGATAGCATTCTTGCCTTGCTTGATAAACATCCCGCCGGCGGCCCCAGCAAGAATGTTCGCTTGCTCTATCTGAGCGCACACGGTCTGGTGAATGAAGCTGGCGAGCCTTGTTTGCTGCTCGCCAACCCCCGCGACGACACCGCCACAGCGATCTGGCCCCAAGACAAGAACGCCTCGTTATCCCTGCTGTCGCTGCCGCAACTCATCACCAAGCTACGAGTGGTTTCCAAAGAACGGGGCGGCACGCGGTACGTCGTATTATTGGAAACCAATCGCATCCATAGTGCCTGGCGACTAGGAGTACTCGAGAACGATTTCGCGTCGCGCTTGGCGAAGTTCATGAATGACAACGCCAGCGCCGGCCAAGAAAACGTGGTAGTGATTAACTCCGCCGGCCCGGGTGAATTGGGACTGTCCTATCCTGAATATGGTGGCTCGGGCTTTGGCATGTTCGTGAAAGCTGGCTTGTTGGGTGCCGCTGACGCCAGTGGCGATAAGAAAGTCATGCTGCATGAACTACGCGACTACTTGCAACGGCATGTTAACGTGCTGGCGAAACAGAATCGCTATCGCACGCAAACGCCACAGCTCTTGCCAGAAAAGGCAGGCGATTTTCCCGTCGCCTACGCGCAAAACGAGATATCCGATCCACTCGCCGGACTCGCTTCCGGCAACTCCGACGCGCAGCGCGATCGTTGGTTCGATGTTAGCAAAGTCTGGGCGAAGCATAACCAATTGATGCGCTACCACGACGACCGCCAGCGCCCCGATAGCGTTCTAGATCGTCAACTGTTAAGTGTCGCCGCGTTAGAGCAAGGCTTGCTTCGGCTCGATCAACTTTGCGACGCCGGCGCGGCCTATAGTGCTGAGTTTCAATCGCTGCTGGGCAAGCTCGATCAACTCGCTGGCAAGCTGCTCGAAGCCGACCGCACTTCCCTCCCCTACCAACAGACAATCGTCCCCGCCACGGCCAATGCGACCGACCCCAATCCCAGCGCGCCGGCCGAGACCATTTACGAGCAAGAACTGTTGAAAGTCGTGCTACATGGTGGCGAGAAGAAGGCCGAAGCAATAAAAGCCTGGAATGAACTCTCGCTGCCGACGCAGCAACATTATGTTTGGGAGTTGGTCTCGCGCGATGCGGAGTTACCGATTGAAGCAGCGCTCGCTGCGCTGACCGCGGAAGCCTCGCCTGCGGAATTAGCGCGCGAACCAGTCGGCATTCGCACGCTGCGACGGTATCGCGCCGAAGGCTATTTGCCGCCTGAAATTGCGGCCGATCGCACTTTGCTGGGTAAGATGTTGTCGCTGCGTGAATCGCCCGATCGACTTGCCAGTGGCGATGGCGATTTGCGAGCGCAGTATGTCGCCCTGGCATATGTGAACGCTGCAGATGCTCAACGGCGTGAAGCGGATGATCGATTGTATGTCGGCGACAGCGAAGGCGCGCAAACTTCCGCCGTGCGCGCCGCAGCAGCATACGATGGCCAATTGCACGATAGCGGCAACATCGCCCGTTGGCTGCAAACACGTGACATCGGCTGGCGCGAGTTGCCCCACTATGCGCAGTGGGCGCTCACTTCGCGGCGGGAGTCTCCTAGCGGCACCGCGCAGCGAACCCTCGCCGAGCAGAACGTCGCCGCCGTGAATCGCGCCATCGAATTAAATCTCAAGCTCACGCAAGCATTAGAATGGCTCACGGAAGCGGCACGCGGCGAATCCGCAACCACCGATCAAACCGCCCTTACAGCGGCAATCAACGAACTGGGAACGGCCCTGCTGCAAGAGCGGCAGAAGCTGCGGGCGGCGTTTAATGCCGCCGTGACGGAATGTTCCGCTGGCGCGCATGATCGAGCCAATTTGGCTTTGTTGTTGCGTGTGCTTAGTGTGCCGCTCTCGAGTCCCGCCCGCACACCGTTGCGCGAGCGATATCAAGCGATTCTCGCCAAACAGCGCGAACTTTCGCCCGCCAAGGCGAATGAATCGAGTTCCAGCGCGATCGGCCCCACCGACTTGATCTTGCCTGCGGAGGGTGAGGAACTGACCAACACCGCGCTGCATTCGGGCCGGTTGCTATGGTCTGCCGGTACGCAGTTCCCGGTCACCATTGCCGGACTGAAACTGACCGATGTTGCGCCCGCGAGTGACACTGCAAACGAAAGCCCGAACCTCGGCACCTTCAACACACTGGAAATCGCCAAACGCGTGACAGACATTCGCGCCACGCCTGCCACTGCCGTGCGCAACAAACTCAGTGGCGGCGATGAACTATGCCGGGTCTCCACAGCGTTCATGACTCTACCCCCAACCTTTGGCGAGGCGGAAGCAGGTCTCGATCATCCGCAGCGCAAGCTGCGCGACTTTGATCGGCATCAGTACTTGGTGTGGCAAGCCGAGCGGACGCTGGACGATTTCTGGGGGAGCGCCGATGCGCCACCGAGCGCTGTCAACCAAGGCGACTACTTCGCACTGGTCTCCGAAGACTACTTAGATCAAGCCGGTCGGCTGTACTCGAATCAATCGCCACCACTGTTGGCCGCGCAGCAAAAGCTAGTTACCCGCAAACAAGCCGCCACGCAGTTGCTCAGTCAGGTAGTCGCAGCCGATATCTACGGCCAACCGATCGAAGGGGAGAACACGTTTGAACGCGCGATTCGCTGGCCCGATAGCGCCCTCAAGGGGCGCGTTGCCAATCTGCCCCCCGGCGCGGCGGCGATCTATCCTGTTTCCAATGCCAGTGGGCGGGGCAGCATCCTTCTCCGCACGCCCAATGGGGGCGACTTCCGCCGTGAACTCGCGCAATCGCTAGCCGCCACCGGCGAGCAACCGGTGCTCCCGGCGCAGTTAGAATTCCGCTTTCGCGATGACATGGCGGCCAGTGTCGAGTCGTCGTTCGATTTGGTCTTTTACTATCGTGGCCATGCCGAGCGACAACTTGTCGGCATCGGCAAGATCGCGCCCGGACCTGTCATCACGTGGGAGAAGGTCGTTCCCAGTCGCCCACAGGTGGTGCTCAAAGGCGACGCTGGACCTGATCGAAGCTTAGGTTCTGTCGCCATCTTGCTCGACTGCTCGCATAGCATGGATGAGCCCTTTGCCAATGGCAAGAATCGCATGCAAGTGGCACTTACGGCGCTCAGCGAGATCACCACGGAACTTGAAAAGTCGGGCCAGAAAGATTACAGCGTCTGGCTGTTTGGGCACCGGCGTTATATGCCCACCTTTAAGGAACTCGACGATCCCAAAATCAACCTTGGTGGTGGTCGCTTCAAAGTCGCGTGGAACCCGGTTTTCGGTGCCACGGATGATAATCGCATTGCGTTTCATAACGACGTGCAACAAGTGTGGCCCAATGTCAAAGGCGTGCCTGATCTGCGCGATCTGCTGAATCCCGAACAGGGGCTGGTGAGACCGTGGGGACGCACGCCGCTCTATACCGCCATTTATCAAGCGGTGACGCAGGACTTGGGTAAGAAGGATAAAGCCGCGCCACGACGCATGATCATTCTGAGCGATGGCGATCACTTCGTCCGCAACAATAAGGACGAACGAATCACCTACGAACCGAAGTGGAACTACGAGGCTTCGGAAGACAAAACGGCTGCCGATGTGGCTAAGGCGCTCAAGAACGACTTCGACGACAAATTCGAGGAACGCATTCGCCTGCATGTCGTCGATCTCTCGGGCGGTGCCGCGTCGCAGATCAAGACCGACAACGTGGTCGATACCGTCTCCGGGAGCTTCCACGGTGTGCAGAATCTCGACGATCTGAAACGCATTTTGAAAGACGCCGCCGGACTGCACCAATACGCGATCTTCGACGAAACACGGCAGGACTATATCGTTCGCAATGCGCCGCTCAATTCGATCCAAGAGGTCGAGAGCTACACGGATCGCAAGTTTACCATTCGTCTGGAAGGGACCGACAATTCGCAACCGGCGAGGTTTTCGCTCTCTGGCGGCGAAAAAATGGCCTATGGCGTGAAGTACGATGCCAGCCAATCGCGCGTAGTGCCGCTGCGCAAAAAGTATGAAGGCATCGAAGTTCAGAACATCGCCAATCCGACCCGCGCCGCCAACGATGAAGACTATTTCCCCAAGGATTTTCGGGTTGGCATCGTGTTGCCTCAACGGGTTGGACCGAGCGATGTCGAGTTCCGCATCGCCGTGCAAAATCAGAACATCGAGAAGTTCAGTCCTCGGCCCAAAGCGGCTTGGATTGAAATCGAACCAGGGAATAAGGTGGAAGAGGAATGGCAACCCGCGGGCGATAAATACATCTTTAACGATCTTGCGTTCCAAGAAGATCAGCCTGTGCCGGTGCTGCGTGGTGTGGCGCGCAATTGGCCGCGCGAAGCGAAGTCAGCACGCGTACAAGTGTGGTTTTCGCTACAAGACTGGCCATCGGCAACTAGCGATGATCTACGCAAGCTACGGGTCGCCAGCGCCGATGAGGAAGAGAACTTCAAGTTGCGTCCCGCTGGCCTGGCCGACAATGTGCGGTTCGCAGTGCAAATCACGCCGCGCGTCGAGGGAGGTTCGTTGGTGGTGGTTACGCAGCTTGCCGATAGCGATCGTCCGCCCCCCTTGCGCGTGAAATTATCGAGCGAACCCGACGTCATCCGCCGCCAATACTACCGCTCGCCTCATGCTGGCCGCGTGCAGCATGTGTTTGAATTCCCCAACGCCAACACGGATGCGCTACTTAAGGATTTTGTTGATATTCAAACCTTCGCCTCGCTGGAACCGATCGCCGCCAAGCTGAAAGAACCAGTGATCATCACCGTGCCGGACAATTGATGGCGATAACACAAGAACTCTGGATGGATTTGGAAATCCCTCCGCCGAAATACGACTTGTCTCACCCGTCTTGTTTAGGAAACTGCCTGTGGTCTCGCTCAATCTGAAATCGTTGGTTGGCAAACTCAATGCCACTTGCCGCGCGGCGCTGGAAGCGGCCGCCGGACTTTGCTTGTCGCGCACGAACTACAACATCGAAATCGAGCATTGGCTCATCAAGCTGAGCGATGCTCCCGATGTCGAAGCGATTCTTAAGGCGTATGCCGTTGATACGTCCCGCCTGACGCGCGACCTGATGAAGTCCATCGATCGCTACAAGACCGGGAACGGCGGCTCGCCGAGCATCTCGCCCTCCCTCGTCGACCTGGTGCGAGAAGCCTGGATCTTGGCATCGATTGAATTGGGTGCCAGTGAAACACGTAGCGGACATTTGCTGCTGGGTCTAGTCGCCGATGACAATCTTCGCCGCCGGGCGATCGAAATGTCGCCAGAACTGGGCAAGCTGTCTGCCGAGTCACTCTTGAAGGACTTCGTCAAAATCACAGGCGAGAGCAGCGAAGCCACCACCGCGCTCGCGACCTCGACAGCCGGCGCGCCAGCGGGACAAGCGCCGAAAGTGGGTGGGAAAACGCCAGCGCTCGATCAATTCACTATCAACATGACCGAGCGCGCTCGCAGCGGTGCGCTCGATCCCGTGATTGGCCGCGATAGCGAAATTCGACAAGTGATGGACATCCTCATGCGTCGCCGGCAGAACAATCCGATCCTCACAGGCGAGGCAGGCGTTGGCAAGACGGCGGTGGTGGAAGGTTTCGCGCTCCGGATCGCCGCAGGCGATGTGCCCCCGGCGTTGCGCAACGTCAATCTGCATTCGCTCGACTTGGGGCTGCTGCAAGCGGGAGCAGGCATCAAAGGAGAATTCGAGAATCGCCTTAAGCAAGTGATCGACGAGGTCAAATCTTCGCCGACTCCGATCATCGTCTTCATCGACGAAGCCCACACCATGATCGGTGCGGGAGGTCAGGCAGGCCAAGGGGACGCCGCCAACTTGCTCAAGCCGGCGCTAGCCCGCGGCGAATTCCGCACCATCGCTGCCACCACTTGGGCCGAGTACAAGAAATACTTCGAACGCGATGCTGCGTTGGCGCGACGATTCCAAGTGGTCAAGGTCGAAGAGCCGACGGAAAAAGTCGCGGTCGCCATGATGCGCGGCCTCGTCGCCACGCTCGAGAAGCATCACGGTATCAAGGTTGATAGCGAAGCGGTCGAAGAAGCCGTGCGGCTTTCCAATCGCTACATCTCTGGTCGTCAGTTACCCGATAAATCGGTGAGCTTGCTCGACACAACGTGCGCCGGCGTCGCCTTGACGCAGAATGCTACGCCAGCGGCCATCGAAGACGCGCAACGCCGCATTACCCAGCTCGAAGTGAATCTAGCGCTACTCAATCGCGAAGAGCAACTGGGCGTCGATCACACCGAAATACTCACTAACACCAATGCGGAACTCAAAACTGCGCAAGACATCCTGACGAAACTGGATGAAAAGTGGCAGAAAGAGAAGGAACTCGTCACCAAGATCCAAGCGGCCGAAGTCGAAATTGAAAAGGCCAATGCCCAGGCCAATCCGCCTGCTGCCGAGGCGAAACCAGCCGAAGGGGCGACGCCTGCAGATGCAAAGCCCGCTGATGCTGCTCCCGCGCCAACGACCATCGCCGCCAAACTCGATAGCGCCGAACACAAAGCCAAACTCGCCGAGTTTCAAAAGCTGCAAAGCGACCTCAAGGAAATCCAAGGCGATACGCCGCTTGTACATGCGCGCGTAAATGGTTCCGCGATTGCCGCCACGGTAAGCAGTTGGACCGGAATTCCGTTAGGCCGCATGCTCGCTGACGAGGTGAAGACCGTGCTCCATCTCAAAGATGCGATGGAGAAACTCGTCGTCGGCCAATCGCACGCGCTGGACTTGATCGCCAAAACCATTCGTATTTCACGCGCGCAACTAGGCGATCCCGCCAAGCCGATCGGCGTTTTCATGTTGGTTGGCCCCAGCGGTGTCGGCAAGACCGAAACCGCCATCACGCTCGCCAATTTGCTCTACGGCGGCGAGCAAAACATGACCACCATCAACATGTCCGAGTTCAAGGAAGAGCATAAAGTCTCGATGCTGATGGGTTCGCCTCCTGGCTATGTCGGCTATGGTGAAGGTGGCGTGTTGACCGAGGCCGTTCGTCGCAAACCTTACAGCGTCATCCTGCTCGACGAAATGGAGAAAGCCCACGCCGGCGTACAAGACGTCTTCTATCAAGTCTTCGACAAGGGCGCGATGAAGGATGGCGAAGGACGCGACATCAACTTCAAGAACAGCGTCGTGATCATGACGACCAACGCCGCCACTAACGAAGTGATGAAGCTTGCTTCCGATCCCGCCAAGCGACCCGATCCGGAAATGCTCGGCGAGGCGATCTTTCCCGCGCTGCTGAAGACCTTCAAGCCTGCGTTTCTCGGTCGCTGCGCGATCATTCCCTATTACCCGCTTAGCGACGAAGTGTTGCGCGGCATCACGCAATTGAAGCTTGGCAAGATCGCGCGGCGCATCCGTGAGAACTACAAAGCGGAAGCCAACTTTGCGCCGGAATTGATCGACGCGATTGTCAGCCGTTGCACGGAGGCCGATACTGGCGCTCGCAACATCGACCACATCCTCACCAAGACCATGCTGCCTGAGATGGCAGGCGAATTCCTCGCCCGCATGGCCGATGGGCACAAGATCAAATCATGCGGTGTGTCCGTCGATCCCACCGGCAACTTTGCTTATAGCTTTGGTTGATAGGCGAGCGTTCTCCGCTGCGACAACAAAAAAGCCCTCGCGAAAAGAGCGAGGGCTTTTTCTGTTTCTGCAATCGACTAGCGGCGCGTCGTCAACACCGAAGGATTGTCGATGACCGCTTCGTCGCCAGAGGCGATCTTGAAGGGCTTGGTGCCACGATAGGCAGCGACAACATTATCGCCTTCATAGCCGATGACGGTCAGGTAGCCGAGCATTTCGCGACCGAGCAAGTAGTTGTGATACACCAGCACCTCGTCACCTTTGGCTGGCTTCACGTTGCCCGGGAAGTGGATCTCCACCAGGCCACGGGCACCATTCACACTCCAAATCTCACCACGAATCGGGCCAGCCACTGCAGGCACGTTCAATTGCGTTTCCGTAGCGGGTGGTAGGCGAGTGATCACGGGAGCAGTCGTGGGCGGCGCAGGAATGTTGACAGGGCTGAGCGCGGCCGACTGGTTCGCGGCAGGATCATCCACGATCACTTCTTCCGCACTAGCCTGCACTGCTTTGTGTTGCCAGGTGCGGCGACTGCTGCTCAAGGGCTTGCCTGGCTTGGTGGCCGTCTTGGCTGCAGGAGCCAACACCGCCGGTGATTCGTCGCTTGGCGATTCTTCCGCTGTCTCTTCCAGCGAAGGCGTGTGACGGAAGTCGAAGCCGCGATCCGTTGCACGGCGATCCGCCGTCGTAGGCGTAGTGCCTTCAGGCAGCGTGTCTGGCGTCGGACGCAGATCTGGCGTCGGGATGGTGTCAGGCGTCGGACGTGGATCGGGATCCGGCACAATGACTTCTTCTGGGCCGCGATAAGGGCAGCAAGCGCTCATCGCTTCGATCAAGGCTGCGCGTACGCGTTCCGAGGCCTCTAGGTAGCAACCATTTTCGTCGCGCTCATAAGCCCGTTCGGCCATCTTCTCTTGCAGTTCCTTCGTGCAGCAGGTGCCGTTGCAGCGCACGCATTGATTGCCCGCAGCTTCTTTGATCGACAACGCGGCGACATAGCGCACTTCTTCGGTGCAATCTTCCAGCGCCGCCATGAATGCATCGGTCACCCCTTCATAGCAACCGCAACCGATCGACGCGAGGTATTTCAGCGCCTTGATCTTCTGCGGCTTGAGATCCTCTTCGGCTTTGATCTCGGCCGCCTTCTTAATAGCCGGGTTCTTGGAGGCGAGGTTCTCCGGCGCGGAAAGGGGCTTCAGAGGGGGCTTCTTCTCCATGCCGGGGAAGCGGCCATACTTGTTCAGTTGCGTATCAGTAAGATGCTTATAGGTCTGGGGAATACCAATGAAGTGCCAGAGTGTGTTGGGCTGCTGCTGCGCGCTCGCGCTCGAACCGCCGGCCATCAACACAGCCACCACCACCGGCACGCTTACCATCAAGCGGAGATTCATCGACACTACCTCCATGCGACCCGAGTCATCCTGCTAGCGGTATTGGAATCACCTCGACAAGCCGTGTCT
>JBGSHH010001052.1:0-3284 GCA_041752355.1 Pirellulaceae bacterium
AAAACCCTATCGTCGCGACGAAAATGATGAAATGTTTAACGCGCTCTGCCTATCTGAGCTACGGCCCCAAGTTATCCCGACGCGAGCGTCAGGCAGTGGAGCCGGTGGGACTCGAACCCACGACCTCGTGGTCCATAACCATGTAATTCCATCGGCATTCGCAACGATAGGTGTCTCTCCGTATTCGGTTGTTCGCAAAAACTGTCACTACGACCAGGGGTTGTTGAAAGCGTTCATGCTCTACCAAGCTGAGCTACGGCCCCGCAGTTGTGCAGTGGAGCCGGTGGGACTCGAACCCACGACAATGTACTTCCAACGGCATTCGTAAGGACAGTATCTCCGAGTTTGCTATGTAAAAGGCCGACGACAAAAGTTGCCGAGAGTTCTCCGCTTGCGCGGGGCGGGATTTGAACCCGCTGGCTTCCAATGTACTCCCAAGCGGCATTCGCCGGTGTTTCGTAAAACAGTCAGGCCGACAAGGTTTTGTTGAGACAGGTCACATGAGAAATGTAGTCCCAACAGCATTCAGCCTATCTGTACGTCTGTGTTCTGTTTGTTAAAGGAGGAACCTTCGCGGTAGTGTGTTCGCAATATAACAGGCGGGCCGACGAGGTTTTGTCGAGACATTTCGCATGCTCTGCCCATTGAGCTACACGCCTGTTGCCAGGCATGACGGGATTCGAACCCGCTACCGTGCGATCAATGTAGTCCCAACAGCATTCGACCCTTCTGTACTTCAGTGTGCAATTTGGCGGAGCTTGGAAACGAGTAATAACAGGAAATCGACAAGGATTATCGAGACACAAACGTGCGCCCTGCCACTAGGCTACGCACTTGTTGCCAGGTGCGGCGGGATTCGAACCCACGACCTCACGTACCCTTTAAATGTAGTCCCGATGGCATTCGAGTTCGCTGTGTTAATTTGTTCTGGCTAGCGAAGGAGGACCTTCGCAATTATGCGTTCCCAAGCAGGTGCTTGGGAACAAGTGTATGGGCTCCGGCCCGATTGCCGGAGCCCACAACGGACGTAATTAAATCTGCGTACGCTCGATCTCGCGGACCCAGTGATCCTGGTTCGACCGACCGCTCGCCACTTCCGCGATCAGAGTAAACACCTGGTCGCTGAAGCCACCGACGTTGACGATATCGGCACGTTCCACACCTTGCGTCGTCGCGTTAGGTTGGATGTCGATGCAGACCATCTTCGCCTGCGGGCTGCGCTTTTGGAACAAGTTCCATTGCTGCATGGTCGCCGTCGCGCTACCACCGAAGCGGCCGTGCGTTGGCGTATCGATCCACGACTCGTTGTCGGAAACGTAGATCACCAAGTCACCCTTGGCTTTCCGCTGATTCAAGTGCATCAACGGCGCGCTGCAATTGGTTCCACCACATGGTAGCGAAGCCAGTTTCTGCGCGTTGGTCATCACCGAATCCCGTGGATTCAAATGGCAAGCGACGATATTCGATTCGAACGGAATCACTTCCGCCTGCGGATTGCGCCGCAAGATCGCCGCTGCCACTAAAGCCGCCACGTCGATACAACGCACTTTCGTCGTCGAACCAGCGCGGACGCCGGTCACTGGCGAGTGCATCGAACCCGACACGTCGGGACACACATAAACCTTACCCGTCACATGCGGCACGTTGCTGATCGCGATCTCCATGGCGTCTTGCAGTGCTGCACGGATTTCCGCTGGCACGTCGCTCGTCGCATTCATGTAAGCCGCCATCAACTGGTACGGGAAAACCCGTGCCTGCTCGATCAAACGTGGATTACGCAACCGGTTGGCAACCAAGCCGACCAGTTCCTCGTCCGCGAAGACCTCGTGTCGTTGAAACGTATTCAGGTTCATGCGCGTCGTTTGCCACGAAGCGTTGCGGGCGATCTGTCGCCAATCGCGCACCGTCAGCGGCAACGAAGTCAGCATTTGGAACGGAACATCGGGAACCTCCTCCTTACCACGAATGATCTGCCGCTTGATCTTCTCATACGTGCGGACCAACTCTGGCAGCGAAGCCTTGTCGTGTTCGCGACCGATCAAGTAGCCATACAACGCCTGACGCGATGGCGTGGTAGGCTTCGGATGGACCATCTTGATGATGTCGGCCAGCGATGGATCGTTACCCACCGAACCGGTGAACAGTTGCTCGTCGGTACGGTTCTCCAACCATTGCAAGATCAACCACTTCGGCGCGGAACCGAGGCTCTTACGACCCACGACACCCGATCGCATGATCTGCACGAAGTTGCGGAGCATTTTCGGCGAATCGATCACGCGATCGAAGACTTCCGCCAACAGCCCTGGGCTCTTCACCGACAACACCGCGAGCAAGAGCGCCGGCATATCTTTCATATGACCTTTGCTACGAGCGTACAGCGCCGTGCGGGCGATGAACTCGGGTTCGACACCCTGGCAGAGCTTCAGCACTTTCGCCAGTTGATCTTCACCGGAGGCGTAGAACGTACCGTTCAGGCAACCGGTCGCAGCGTACTGGGCCAAAGCGTGAGCGGCCGACATTTGGTAGGCGCTACCACCGGCTTCGTTGTGCGTGTCGGTTTTCGGCAACAGCTTACCGGCGATCGTTTGAAACAGCGTTTTGCTTGCCATGATGATTCTCCTCAGGCCAAAGGTGGGGAATGTTTGCTCTGCATGCCTGTTGTATGGAGAAGGTGCTAACGCATGGGGTGTGCCAAAGTCGGCGTAATTCTACGGACAGACACCTAAGTGTCTTTCCAGCAGTGCTTTACGTCGGTTTCGTTGATTTGGCCCGATATCGCCTGCTGCTCATATGGCGATAACACAGGATTGTGCTTTATACTGAAGTATATGAAGCAAGCACGTTCGCAAGTCGTGGTCGGTGTGCTGGGGAGCAATCTCGATGGCGGCAAGAGCCAGACCCGCTGGAATCGGTGGCGGCCCAGTGTGGCGCTCTGTCAGCATGAAGAATTGCTGATTGGGAGATTTGAGCTTCTGCACCAACCACAGGAACAGGAACTTGCGGAACTGTTGGCGAGCGATATCCAGTCGGTGTCGCCGGAGACGGAAGTCCGCCTGCATGCGGTGGCGTTTCGCGATCCATGGGATTTCGAAGAAGTCTTCGCCGGGCTCTACGGTTTCACGCAGGGCTATGACTTTCGGACCGATGACGAAGAGTATCTGATTCACATCACCACCGGCTCGCACGTGCAGCAGATCTGCATGTTCCTCCTGGCCGAGTCGCGGCATCTGCCGGGGACGCTGTTGCAAACCTCACCGCCGCCGCGCGACGCCGTGGGCGAGGGG
>JBGSHH010001053.1:0-2906 GCA_041752355.1 Pirellulaceae bacterium
AGGCTGGCCAATGAAGACAATGCAGGCATCGCTATCAAACCGCCCAGGCAAATCCCACTTGAGGAGCCTATCGCTAACCCCATCGGATTTCGAATTCAGAAAAGAGGGGTCCCTCTAGCAACACATTTTCTAAAAGTCGCGCTTTTTGCGCGCCTGGGAGTGATGCGAGAGGGGTCTATAGTCTCAATCCGTTTCGTAAGGGGTTAGGAAGCATTATTTACCCACAACCGAAACGATTTCTCCACCGCTGCGTGTCACCATGCGGGCAAATTCCCTGGCGGAGAGTTCCTCACTCAGGAATCGTACCGCACCATCACCAAATGCGACGTGCAGGCCTCCTGGATGAAAGGAATAGGCTTCGGAAGTTCCTTCGCTGCCATAATAAGGATGCGGAAACGAAACGCTGCCAACGTCTTCACCATTGGTTGCATTCAATACCGCCGGTCCTGGTGACGAGGCGCCGTCAAATGTCGCTCCATCGATACTGAAATCGCTGGCAGGGCGCGACCAACCACCGGCATTGGTGCGTTGGCTTGGCAAATCGCCGATGCGTTTGCCTCGCCGATAAACATAAGGTCGGCCTGCCGATTCGGCGTACATAATCGTATTGGACAAACCATCGGTCACATCTGCAAATCGCGGTTCGCCGTTCTTGGGAAGCATGCCTGAGCCGTACTCATCCACCAACGATGCCGACTTCAAACGCTGCTCGACGCCAATTGTGGGTGAATAGTCCGTCACGGCGACTTTATCCGCCACCCAAGGCGATTGCTCGGGCACGCCATCCAAGCGCGTCGGATTGGATACCGAAGGGCATTGGTACACACCGACGCGCTGTCTGGTAACGGGAAGATTGACGGTATCGAACCAGTTTTTCGTTTGATCATATTGGTTGTACATGTTCTGCTGCTCGATGAACGGCAACAGGAGCGTCAGTCCAGCGATGCGTGGTAGCGGTGTTAGGCCGGCGGGACGAACGCTCGACGGCAGTTGTAGCTTCGTATCGTGAAAGTTGTGGGCGCCCAGCGCAATTTGTCGCAAGCCATTAGCGCACTGCGAGCGGCGGGCTGCTTCCCGCGCCGCCTGCACTGCCGGCAACAACAATGCCACCAGAACGCCGATGATGGCGATGACCACGAGCAACTCTACTAACGTAAAGCCACGGCGAGTATGTGTGAATGCTGTCTTCATGATTTTGCTCCGTTGAAGATGATTTGTGTTGTTCAGTTTGTGGACTAGCGTTTGAGCGCGATCACACCGAGATCGTTGTGGCCATCGGCCACGCGTACGATGAGGTCGGTCGTTTGGGGACTGGCATAGCGCAGCGGCAATACATTGGGACCGGGCTGTGAACTGTCGCCGTTCTTGACCAACCGATACCATTCCACCGTCACGGCATACTCTCCGCTGGCGGCACCGTCTCCAGCATCGTAAGTGCTGACAATAAACTTGCCGTCGCTACCGACACTCGCACGGGCCGGTTTCACCCTCGAATCACTAGCGCCCTTGGGATGCAGGACGATAAAGGCTCCTGGAATAGGCTGACCGTCGTAGGTCAGTTGTCCTTGCGTTGGATGCGTGCGAACGCGCTCGGCATCCGCGCTGCGACCACAACCAAGCGTCACTACCAGTCCTAGCAGTAGTAGCGCTAGCGTCGCGATGCTGGTTCGTTGACGTGTGAATTGGCATAACATGAAGCTGTTCCTTGTGGTTGATGTCTCTAAAACAATGGTGACCATGGTCTTGCGCGATTAGCACAAGGGATGTTGACGAACGGACGAATCCACTTCGACTTCGTCAATCAGATAACGAACGCCAGCCACACGGCCAGCGAGGTGCAAGGAGAGTTGCTTCTCATAGAAGGAAGCCACTTGACCGGATAGAGTTACGGTGCCGCCAACATTGGCGACTTTGATCAAGCGTAGTGTTGGATAGTTGCTCTGCGCGAAGAATCGCTGGACGCGGAGACTGAGTTCCACGTCGGTGAAGGCGAGGTTAGGTGCTGTTGTAGTCATCAGTAGGCTCGTAGGATGTTTGATTGACGGTAAGAACTTACAAGACAATCGATGGACAGTATTGACAACACATGACAAACCTCCTTGAATCAGAATCGAAGTGAGACAAATGGGAACTGGCTGCCACTGCAGTATGTGGTTATGTGATTCATCCTGGCGAACCGTGAGCGCGACTCCGCTTGGAGCTTTGCGCGCCCTCTGGTTTCACCAGTCAGCCGCGAGTCATCAGTGAGAAAGCCTCCTGCGCGTGCAGGCCGGCGATGAATTAAGGGAGCGACGAGGATTTACTCACTCGCCCGCGTGCCTCGCGTGAGATACGACGTTTCTCTAAGCGATCGATTTGTACGATGACGCCATCCTGCAACGTAATCGTGACTTGCCCAAAACGAAGTCCGTGCAACGCATTGCGAATGTCGGCCCATTCTTGGCGCATCGCGTCATCACCGCCATTGTCACGCGTTTCGAGTTGAGTGGTGCTATTGCTCATGGTTTATTCTTCGTAGCTATATCTCATAATCAGGTGCGAATACGCGCACTTTGCGCGGCACGACATGCACCGATTCGCCAGGCATGAGTGCCAATTCACCGTAGCGGCTCAGCGGCAAATCAACTTGCACGTTCTGTCCTTGGTCAGCAGTCAGCGTGATCTTCGCGATAGCTCCAGCAGGATTCAATCGCACGATCTTGGCGGGAAAGCTGGGCACGCCGTTGGGAACGCGCGCTATGTCGAGCTCATGCGGTCGGACATAGACATTCGTCTCCCCATTGTTGGCCGCAGCGAATGCAGGCACGTCAAATGCCATTTCGCCGACGTGTGCTTTACCTTCCTGCAGTCGGCCCCGAAAGACGTTGACTTGCCCCAGAAAATCCATTACGAATTCGTTGACGGGT